>JAIVJE010000140.1 GCA_020200195.1 Acidobacteriota bacterium
CTTCCGCACCGCCCCGACGACCGCGTCGGTGCCGGTCAGGCTGCACCCGAAGGTGATGCCACCCTCTTTGATGTTGGGACACGAGATGTTGAGTTCGAGCGCGGCGACCCCCTCGGCGTCAGACAGGATCCGCGCGAGCTCGACGTACTCGTCGATGGTCGTACCACAGATGTTGACGATCACCACGGCGCGGCGGTCGCGCAGCTCTGGCAGCTTCTCTCGAACGAATCGGTGCACCCCGATGCCCTGAAGGCCGATCGCGTTCAGCATTCCAGAAGGGGTTTCGACGATGCGCGGAGGTGGATGCCCCTCTCGTTCGGCGAGGAAGAGGCCCTTGACGGCGACGCCTCCGAGCGTCGAGAGGTCGACGGCGCTGCTGTATTCGACGCCGTAACCGAAGCACCCGCTGGCAGCAATGAGCGGATTCGCAAGGGTGAGCGAACCGATTGAAACAGAGAGGTCCATGTCAGTGCGCCAGGGCCTCCCACACGACATGCGTCGCGTCGAAGACGGGGCCCTCGATGCAGGACCGCGTGAAATGCGGCGTCCGTCCGTGATCGCGGGCGAGCACGACGCAGCTGTAACATCCTCCCAAACCGCAGCCCATGACCTGCTCGAGGGACACGTCACACGCGCGCCGGTGCGACGCGGCCAGGCGGGCGACCGCGTGCATCATCGGCGTCGGACCGCAGACGTAGAGCCGGAGGACGCGGTCGGCGGGATGGGCGCCGAGCGCATCGCCGAGCGGCACGGTGATGCATCCCCGATGCCCGCGGCTGCCGTCCTCGGTCGACAACACGACGCGGACACCCATCTGTCCGAAGAGATCCACGTAGAAAAGATCGGCTGCGCGGCGGCCGCCGTAGAACAGCGTGGTGCTCGTACCGCGCACGCGCAGCGCTTCAGCGAGCGTGACGAACGGCGCAAGACCGACACCACCTGCGACCATCCATGCTTCTGCCGGCGGATCGACCGGTACGAAGGGCCGACCGAGGGGACCGAGGCACCCCACGCGCGCGCCGGGTTCCACATCGTAGATAAGCCGCGTGCCGGCACCGATGCGCTTGTTGAAGAGGGACACGCCCGCCGGCTCCCCCCGCGCGTCCCGCAGTATTTCGAAGATGGAGAATGGCCTGCGCAGCAGCGGATCAGAGCCGCGCGACGGCCTGATCATGACGAACTGGCCGGGCTGCGCGAGCGCCGCGACGTCCGCGGCGGCGAGCGCGAGCACGCTGTAGTCGTTCGACAGCCGCGTGTTCGACAGCACCGCGGCGTCGACGTCCACCAGCATAGACGAAGTATACACGGAGGGTTCCGCACGACAGGTTCCGCACGCAGGTTCTGCACGGATGGTTCTGCACGGATGGTTTTCAGGGACGTTCCGCGGGAGCACCCAGCACCAGTGGTGCGAATCTGTCGTGCAGAAGCATCTGTGCGGAACCCGATTGTGCGGAACAAGTCGTGCGGAACGATTCGTGGTAAGATTCCCAAAACTCTTTAAGCGCGGCCCTGCGAGGCCGCCAAGAGGTGAGCGGTGGCTGTTCTCCCCAATCTTGTCCTGCGGCGCTCGCCGCGGACGCCATATTCCCGGCACCCTCCGACTCCGTCGATTTCTCATCACATCAAATCCCAGAGTTGCGGAGGCGACGGAGAGACTATGTGCTCCGTGCCTCCGTGGTTCGTATTCCCCGTGTCCTCCGGTTCCTCTGTTGTCTCGACTGAACACGCTGACTGGAGGTCGCGGTGCCTCAGGTGATGGACGCCGACCGCATGTCGCGTGCCCTCACACGCATCGGTCATGAGATCCTCGAGCGCAACCGCGGCGCCGCGGAGCTGGCCCTCGTCGGGATCAGGACGCGCGGGGTGCCGATCGCGCGGCGGCTTGCCAGGATCCTCCACGAGATCAACGGAGACCACGTGCCAACCGGCGCGCTCGACATCACCCTCTACCGTGACGATCTGATGCGCAATCCGGTTGGGCCGCAACCTGTCGTCCGCCGGACGGAGATCCCGTTCTCGATAGACAACCGGCGGATTCTGCTGGTCGACGACGTGCTCTACACGGGACGAACCACCAGGGCGGCGCTCGACGCACTCATCGACTTTGGACGTCCCCGCGCTATCCAGCTCGTCGTCCTGGTCGATCGCGGACACAGGGAATTGCCGATCAAAGCTGACTACGTCGGCAAGAACCTGCCGACGTCCTCGCGTCAGAGCATTCAGGTGCGGCTGCAGGAGATCGACGGCGTGGACGAAGTGTTGATCGAGGGGGAGTCATGAAGACCCACGCGCCCGCTCCCACGGACGCGCCGGCCGATCCGGCGTCCGGCACGCTGCGGCTGAAATCGAAGGACCTGCTGGGGATTGCGGGACTCGACGCCGGCGAGATCACGTTGATCCTGGACACCGCCGATGCGATGCGGGAAATCGGATCGCGGCCGATCAAGAAGGTGCCGACGCTGCGTGGCCGGACCGTGGTCAACCTGTTCTTCGAGCCGAGCACGCGCACGCGCACGTCCTTCGAGATCGCGGAGAAGCGGCTCAGCGCAGATACGCTGAGCATCGCGACAGCGACTTCGAGCGTCACCAAAGGGGAGACGCTCGTGGACACGGTGCGCAACCTGGAAGCAATGGCGCCGGACATGATCGTCATGCGCCATGCGTCCTCCGGTGCCGCGCACCTGCTGGCCCGGATCTGCCGGTCCGCCATCATCAACGCGGGCGACGGCATGCACGAACATCCGACCCAGGCGCTGCTCGATGCGTACACGATCCGGGCGCACAAAGGCCGTCTTGCCGGCCTGAACGTCGCGATTGTCGGCGACCTGCTGCACAGCCGCGTCCTGCGATCGAACGTCGCGCTGCTGAAGACGATGGGCGCCGACGTCTGTGCGTGCGCTCCCTCGACCCTGATGCCGCCAGGCTTCGATCGCTTCGGTGTGAAGGCGACGTCATCCGTGGACGAGGCCGTCGAGGGGGCCGACGTGGTGATGCTGCTGCGAATCCAACACGAACGGATGGATGGGCATTTTTTTCCAACGGTACGCGAGTACTTCTCGCTGTTCGGGATGACCCCGGCGCGGCTGCGGCGGGCGCGGCCCGACGTGATCGTGATGCACCCAGGGCCGATGAATCGTGGCGTCGAGATTGACTCGGCGGTCGCGGACGGCCCGTATTCCGTAATTCTTGAACAGGTCTCCAACGGCGTCGCGGTCCGGATGGCGGTGCTGTACCTGCTCGCGGGTTCCAGCGAGGCGGAGTAGATTCGGAGGTTGGTTGGGTTGGTTGGGTGCGGCCGGTTCGTCAGGTGCAACTGGTTCGTCGGGTTCGGACCGAAAGAGGTCAAGAAGTGCCGACAAGATTGATTTTGAAAGGCGGCCGCGTCATCGATCCGGCCAACGGGCGCGACGGTGCCTTTGACGTGCTTGTCGAGGGCGACCGAGTCGTCCGCGTCGCAAAGGACCTGCCGGTCGATGGCGCCGAGGTGATGGAGATCGCCCGCGACTGGATTGTCGCGCCCGGTCTGGTAGACATGCACGTGCATCTGAGGGAGCCGGGTCAGGAGCACAAGGAAACGATCGAGACCGGGACAGCTTCTGCGGTGGCCGGCGGGTTCACCGCGGTCGCCTGCATGCCGAACACCGACCCGGTGAACGATCACGCCGGCATCACGCAGTTCATCATGCAGAAAGCGGCCGAGGCCCAGCTCGCGAAGGTGTATCCCATCGGCGCAGTCTCGCTCGGGTCGAACGGGGAGCAGTTGGCCGAGCTCGGCGAGCAGAAGGCGGCCGGCTGCGTGGCATTCTCGGACGATGGCAGGCCGGTTGCGAACGCGCTGCTGATGCGTCGTGCGCTCGAGTACGCGGGGATGCTCGGCGCCCCCATCATCGACCACTGCGAGGAGCCGGCGCTGAAGGGTGAAGGCGTCGTGCACGAGGGATACTACGCATCCCTGCTCGGCCTGCGCGGGATTCCCGGCGCCGCCGAATCCGTGATGGTCGAGCGGGACGTTTCACTCGCCGAGCTGACCGGTGCGCACGTACACATCGCGCACGTGAGCGCGCGCCAGTCGCTGCGCGCCGTTCGCGCGGGCAAGGTGCGCGGCGTTCGCGTGACCTGCGAGGTCAGTCCGCATCATTTCACGCTGACGGACGAGTTGCTCGAC
>JAIVJE010000423.1 GCA_020200195.1 Acidobacteriota bacterium
GGCGTTGCGTCGTCAGGCTTGCGCCCATTGCGAACAATTCCCCACTGCTGCCTCCCGTAGGAGTCTGGGCCGTGTCTCAGTCCCAGTGTGTCCGTCCGCCCTCTCAGGCCGGATACTGATCGTTGCCTTGGTGAGCCGTTACCTCACCAACTAGCTAATCAGACGCGGGCCCCTCTTCAAGCGCCAGGTCTTGCGATCCCCGGCTTTGATTTCCGCTTGTCCAAAAGCGGGATGTCATGCGGTATTAGCGTCCCTTTCGGGACGTTATCCCCCACTCGAAGGCAGGTCACCCACGTGTTACTCACCCGTTTGCCACTCAATTGTCCCTTGCGGGACTCTCGCGTTCGACTTGCATGTGTTAGGCACGCCGCCAGCGTTGATTCTGAGCCAGGATCAAACTCTCAAGTTAAAGTGGTCCGCCTCCGCCCTTGCGGGCTTCGGCGAGACTCGTTTAACGCGATCGCCTGTTGATCGGCTCCTGCGTTGTTCAGTTCGTCAAGTTATAGGTGGTTCGCTGCCCGCGTCCAGTGGTGAACTACACCCCTGAACGACGGCTGCCGCAGCGCCACCCGCTGATACTCGACGGGCTTCCGTCTCGCCGAAGCGCCCGAAGGCGCCGAAGCGGACGGAATAAAGTGCTTGCACGTTCTATCTAGTTTTCAAAGAACCGGCCTTACGGTCGAGCACTCCCCAACCAGGGTCTACCTTCTGGAGGGGAACCTTACAATCTTACTATCGGCCTTCGCCGCATGTCAACCCTTGGGTCACTTTTTTGCCGTGACCCGCGTCGCCGACGGCGCGTTATCCACGCTCAGCGACCTGAGCCTGGACGGGTGCGCCGGGATCGGCTTGGGATTTGCGAGCGAAGGATGTTACGCGTCGGCTTTGAGGCCGAAAGGCACGCTCGGTTCAGTAAATATACGCGCCACCCCGATCGCTGTCAACCTCAGGTGATATCGGCCAGACCAAACGCCCGCTTTAATGGAATCACGAACCGCTCAGCTCCACTCCGCGCTACCTGACTTGTTCGGTCGCAACGCGCTCCCCCGCCAGATGCCGCGCCCGGTCAGTCGGATCGTACAACCGCACGTGAATACGCTCCCCCACCTCAAAGCGTGGAGGCCAGTCCAGCTCTCCAAACACTTCCCCCGCAAAACGCTCCCGAAAACCGGCCTGCTCCCAATCCTCCACGACGATGACCGGAGGACGTCCCCGTGCCTGCAGGTGTTCGATCGCCCGGTCCAGCTCCCCCGGCTCGAGCGCGTCCCACAGCAGCGTGACCTTCCCACCATAGTGCCTGACGCTGCCGCTATGCTGAATCGTGAGGGCGACGGAGCCTGGCGGCAGACGCGCACCGGCCAGCTTCCCCATCGTCACGTACCGGCGCTCGAGAGATTGCAGGTCGAAGACCTGCCGGACGACTGCCGCCCGCAGGCACCAGATGGACAACGAGATTACTGCGAGAGCCGCGATTGGCAGGCATGCCCGCGCCGGCAGCGTTCGAAGAACCGCATGACCGCCGACAACGCTGAGCACGATGAGCAGCGGCAACGCCGGAAGCAGGAAGCGAATGTACCACCACGCGTCGAAGACGACGTACGGCAGATAACAGGCGACGATGACGGCGATCAGGGCAATGCACATCCACAAAACGGCTGCCGCTCGCGCACCGTCGGGAGTTGAACGTCGGCGCCATTGCAGCGCAGCCAATGGTGCGACTCCAGCGAGGAGAACGAACGGCGACTGTGTTTCGACGACCCAGCGAGCGTATCGCTGCAGGTTCGGCATGACGTTCGCGACGCTGAACAGTGCGCCAAGATCTCCGTACCCGGATTGCAGGGAAGATTGGACTTACAGCAAACAAGACGGCGGCGCACGCGCCGGCAGCCGGGCCGTCGAGCGTGCGTGCAAGCAGGTACACCAGCCAGACAGCGAGCGCACCGAGCAGAGGCACAACGACGTGCACCGCGCGCGGACCCGCGGCTATCCACGCCGCCGCCATCGCGAGCGACAGCCCCGGCGCACACATCGGCACGGCGCCCCCGCCTTTTGAGGGTACCGGGATCCATCCGGTCGGCGCGAAGCTGAGATCCGCATTCGCCCACGGTACCGTGCGCGCGAGCGGCTCCGTCATCACCAGTCGGCCCGATACGAACTCTTCCGCCTGACCGATGTAGCAATAAGAGTCCGAGCCGCCAGCGGCGTGCGTGCCCCACACCAGCCCGATGAGGCATGCGGCGGCCGCAATCAAGGCGGCGATCGCGCTCGAATGCCCTCCGAGCCATCCTTCGAGCGCACTCAATTCCGCCGCCGACTGACGACGGTCGGACAGCACGTACAGCGAGCCGGCGGCGAGCGCCAGGACGAAGGGCCGCAGTGGCGAGTGGCTCGACAGGCGAAGCACGCCGACTCGCAGGGCGAAGCCGCCGGTGAAGAGATCCACGATCGCGACTGCCGCGCACACGACTGCAGCACCGAGGAGGGCGCGGCGGAGGCCGGCGGCTGTGCGGAAACGCGTCATGCGGTCTGACGTATAGTGACGGCGACGCGCATGCGCTTATCGGTCATCATCCCCGTTTACAACGAAGAGCAGACGATAGACGAGGTCATTTCCCGCGTGTCCGCGGTGGAGATCGACGGTCTCGAGAAGGAGATCGTCATCGCGAATGACGGGTCCACCGACGGCACACGACGCATCATCGATTCGCGAGGCTGGCCGGCGGGGCTGCCGGTGCACGTCTATCACAGCCCGATCAACCTGGGCAAGGGCGCGGCGGTGCGCATCGGCCTGGGATTCGCAACGGGCGACGTACTGTTGATCCAGGACGCGGATCTGGAGCTCGACCCGCGCGAGTATGGCAGCCTGCTCGCACCCCTCCAGGCCGGGACCGCGGACGTCGTCTATGGATCGCGCTTTCTGAATCCGACAGTACGGGTCCCCAACAGAACCCGACTGGCGAACCGCTTCCTGACACTTCTCACGAACGTGCTGTTCGGCGCCCGGCTCACGGACATGGAGACTGCCTACAAGGTGATGCGACGAGAGGCGCTCGCCGGCATCCGCCTCCGATCGGTGGGGTTCGACATCGAGCCGGAATTGACCGCGAGGTTGCTCCGCGCGGGCCGGCGCATCGTCGAAGTGCCCATCTCGTACAACCCGCGTCGCCAGGACGAGGGCAAGAAGATGCGGTGGATCGACGGTGTCGACGCGATCTACATGCTGCTGAAGTGCCGCCTTACTAAGGTGTGAGCACCCGATGGAGACTTACCAGCACACGACCGGGGTCACCGCGATGCACGGGCCGCCGCCCTCTTCAATACGCCTCAGGGCGGCGTCGTCGTCACCTATGTGCCCCTGCTGAGCCTCTGGTCAGCGGCGCGTGCGCAGACCAGCCCGAGCCTCGTCGAACAGTTCGCTGGCCACGCCTCGCTGACCGGGATCGTCGAAGAGGCGCTTGTATGTCTGTGCCGGGCCGGACTGCTCGAACAACCCGGCAGCAGCAACGCGGAGCACGATGACGCGCCTGATCGCGGGCCTCGCGTGTCCGCGACGCCGAAGAGGTGCTTGTCCAGCGCGTGCGTGTCGAGCACCCGATCCCACAGCCCCATGTGGCACACGACGCGCGCGGTCCTGTCGGTCACCCGGGTGGTCGTCTCGACGCGCGGTTCGTAGGGATAGCCGCGAGCGTAGCACTGGGGCGGATCGTCGAACAGGCTGATCGTGTTCAGCCAGTCCGAGCCGGTAATCGTATCGAGCCGACTACTTGTCCCGAGGACACAATTTCGCCCTCACGTCACGCGGACGGTGCGTCTCAGACGTCCGCCTCGCGGACCCGGCCATCGTCCAACACGATCACCCGGCCGCGGCTGGCGGCTGCGACCTCACGCGCGCGCGACATCGCGGACTCGCGGCTCGCATGCGCCACGTCCACTTGCCCCTTGTTCTGCATCAAAATCCACATGTCGCCACCGTTCCGCCCCGGCATCGTGGTCACCATGACGTCGACGGGGCTGACCACGACGATGCGGTAGACGTGGCGTCCGACCTGCAGCACGAAGGGCTCGCGGCGATCGACCGGCGTCCGCGGCTGGGTAAACTTTTCGCCGTCGATGCGAACGGCGCCCTGCCGGACCTTCCGCGTCGCGTCGCTGCCCGACTGGGCCAGGCCTGTTTCGAGCAGCAGGTGCTCGATGAGCGTGCCGGCCACCATCGGCCGCTCGGCGACGTCTTCCAGGACTTCGCGACGGGAGAAGCGCTTCTCGAATTCATCGGCGGCGCTCTGCGCAGCGGCCGCACCGTGGAAATCCGAGACAATCGTACGCGCGAGATCGGCCTTCGCCTGTTTCGGATGCAGCTGGCCGGTTGATACGGCGGCCTGACGCGCTGCGACCTCGGCGGCGGTGAGGTCCGTCAGGAGGGCGTAGTACTTCCACATCAATTCGTCGGAGATCGACATCAGCTTTCCGAACATTTCCGCCGGTGACTCGGTGATCCCGACGTAATTACCGGTGCTCTTCGACATCTTCTCCACGCCGTCGAGACCCTCGAGGAGCGGCGTCGTCATCACCACCTGTGGCTCGAGGTCGAAGGCGGGCATGATGTCGCGGCCGACGTTCAGGTTGAACAGTTGATCTGTGCCTCCGAGCTCGACGTCCGCCTGCAAGACGACCGAATCGTACGCCTGGCCAAGCGGGTACAGGAACTCGTGTACGGCGATTGGCTGGCCTGATTCGTACCGCTTCTTGAACTCGCGCCGCTCGAGCATCTGGGCCACGTTGTACTTGGCCGCGAGCTTGATCCATCCAAAGCTGCCGAGCGGCTCTAGCCAGTCGCTGTTGAAACGGACCTGGGTTTTCGCGGGGTCGAGGATCTTGAATATCTGCGTCTTGTAGGTCTCGGCGTTGGCGGCAATTTCTTCGAGCGTCAACGGCGGCCGCGTCTTCGATCGCCCGGTCGGGTCGCCGATGAGCGCGGTGAAGGAGCCCACGACATACACGACCGTGTGGCCGAGATCCTGGAAGTGCTTCATCTTGCGGATGAGCACGGTATGCCCCAGGTGCAGGTCGGGCGCTGTCGGATCGAAGCCGACCTTCACGACAAGCGGCCGGCCGATGGTGAACGCGCGTTCGAGCTTGGCTTTCAGCTCTCCGGCGCGGACGACGTCCACGCAGCCGCTGGTGAGATACGCGAGTTGCTCGTCGACGGTCATGTGAGAGCCACTATACAACCCTCGTGCACGTGCCGAGCGCGGTGCACCATCCTTATCAGTGCTGCCTGCTAACATAGCTGGCGAATGCCCTTCTTTGCGGATCGCGGAGCGCTCAGCCGGCGCGATGTGCTCAAAACTGCCGCTGCTGCCGGCATCGGACTGATCACGGGTGCTGCCGCCCATGGGTTTCTGTACGAGCGCCACCAAATCGAGGTAACGCGAGAGACCTTGCGCGTGTCGGGCCTGCCGGATGCGCATGCCGGATTGCGCATCGGGTTCCTGAGCGATATCCACCGAAGTCAGACCGTGCCGCACGCGATGATTGAGACGGCAGTGCGGCTGCTGATGGCCGAGCGGCCCGACCTGATCGTGCTTGGCGGGGACTATGTTACGTGGGG
>JAIVJE010000424.1 GCA_020200195.1 Acidobacteriota bacterium
TCGAAGTGCTCGACCAGATGACGGCGCAGCACCAGGCGGAGCTGCTGCTCGAGCGCTCAATCAACCACTATCGTGGAGCCAACCAGCAGATTGCGGCACGTGTTGCGCGGTGGCGAGGCAAAATTAAACTCGACGACCGTTTGAACAATCTGTTCACGACCGCGCTCAACTCGGGCGATTTGCGCGTGCGCGCGGCCGCCATCGAGGTCAACCTCGCGGCGCGCGACCGGGAAAAGAGCTCGGCCACCGTCGATCGTCTGGAGCCCGACGCGCGAACCGGAGAGCAAGGACCGCGCGCGAACGCGCTCTGGGACATCGGCCTGCTCGGGAATCGCCGGATCGAGCCGGAACGGGCGGCGCAGATTCTACTCGCCTCCATTCACGACGCGAACGTGAACATCCGTTACTGGGCCGTGGAGGGCCTGGCGTATCTGGGAACCGACGAGACGATCGCTCCCCTGCTCGACATCTTCCATGATGATCCCTCGCCGATGATTCGAGAACGAGCCGCCTGCGGGCTCGCGCAATCCCGCATGCTGAGCGAACGACAACGGCGCACTGCAGTCCCGCGCTTACTCAACTTCGCCGACGATCGCTCGCTCGATGCCGAAACGCGCAAGTGGGTGTATCAGGCATTACGGGACATCACCGGCCAGACCTTACCGCATGAGTCTGCTGCATGGAGAAGCTGGTTCAGCCCCCGCGGCGCGCGCTGGAGCCCCGTGGCTCGCGACTCCATGTAACGGGTGTGCAGACGACCGCCTTTCCCGACTGGGTCGAGCCGATGGCCGCGACGCTGACGCAGGAGCGGTTCACCGGGCCGGAGTGGATCTTCGAGCGGAAGCTCGACGGCATCCGCCTGCTCGCGTTCAAACAGGGGGCCGACGTCCGCCTGCTGTCGCGCAACCGGCTGCCACAGCATATCCCGTCGCTCGTCCAGGCGATCGCCGCGCTGCCGGTGGGCGACCTGATCCTCGACGGCGAAGTGACCTGGGATGGCAGGACCGCTTACCACGTGTTCGACATCCTGTGGCTCGACGGACGCGATGTGATGTCCGTGCCACTCGACGCGCGGCGTGCGCTGCTGAGGGAGTTGCCCCTTCGAGCGCCCCTCCAGCGCGTCCCCTCCCTCGACGATTCGAAGCCGTGGGAGCGCGCGTGCAACGAGGGATGGGAGATCGGCACCGGTTTCGACACGAAGCTGCTCCTGGAGCTCCGCGCGCGGCTGGATGCGATCGAGATTCTCGAGCCGCCATTCACGAGAGCCGTGGGTCTTCCCCGCCTCCGCGCGCACTGGGCGCGTCCCGAGATTGTCGTGCAGGTCGGCTTCATCGAGTGGACAGTACACGGCAAGCTGCGGCATCCCCGGCTGCTCGGCGTTCGCACCGATAAAGTGCCGCGCGAGGTTGTGCGGGAGGCGCCTGCGCCGCGTGGGTGACGGCGTGATTACGCACCCCGAGAAGGTGCTGTTCCCCGCCGACGGAATCACCAAGGGGGAGTTGGCGTCGTATTACGAGGCGGTTGCGCCGGTCATGCTGCCGCACATCAGCGCCCGTCCGGTCACGATGGAACGGTACCCCGCCGGCATCGGAGAGAAGGGATTTTTCCATAAAGACGTGTCGAAAGGTTTCCCGGCGTGGCTGGAGCGCGTCGAGGTTCCGAAGAAGGACGGGACGGTGCACCACCTCGTTGTCGGTGACACGCGATCGCTGCTCTGGATGACCAATCAGAACTGCATCACGCCGCACGTCTGGCCGTCGCGCGCGCCGAAGCTGTACCACCCTGACATCTGTGTCTTCGACCTCGACCCGTCCAAAGCAGACGAGCCGGACGTGCTGCGCGCGGCCGCGCTCGGTCTGCGCGACCTCCTGAAGGAACTAGGCCTGCCAAGCTGGCTGAAGACGTCCGGGTCGAAGGGTTTCCACATCGTCCTCCCGCTCGACGGCAAGGCCGGCTTCGGTGAGGTCTCGAGGTTCGCGCACAGCGTCGGAACGATCCTCGTCAAGCGTGATCCGAAACACCTCACCCAAGAGTTCAGCAAGGCCGATCGCGGTGGCCGGATTCTTGTGGACACCGGGCGCAACGGCTACAGTGCGACGTTTGCCGCCGCCTATGCCGTGCGCGCGAAACCTGGCGCGCCCGTGTCCGCGCCGTGCACCTGGGAGGAACTCGAACAAGGCGCGATAGGGCCGCGGACGTTCACGCTGCGGACGATGACCGGCCGCATCGCCGCCGTGGGGGACTTGTGGTCGGACATGCGCCGCCGGAGACGGTCGCTGCGCCGGCCGATCGAGCGGTTGCGGCGGATCCAGGCGGGGACCTAACATTTTTGCCGGACGCGCCGTCTAAGCGACACATCGAGGTTCCGCGCATGGCCAATCCAACCCGCTTTTTCCCGCTGGGCGCCGCGCCTGGCCAGCTGGTCCGGCTCGTGATGTCAGGCGCCGCCCGTCTGCTCGGCGGCGGCATCGTCGTGGGCATCGTGCTGACGACTGCAGCGGATCGCGTGCTGCGCGGCGTGTCGTTCGCGGTCAGCCCACTCGACGTACCTGCCCTGGCCGCAGCGGTGCTGACACTGGCGATGGTGTCGGCCATCGCCGTCGCCCGTCCCGCGCTCAGGGCTGCCCGCATTGCGCCGATTGAGGCACTCCGCGACTGAGGACTGCCGTTTTCGGATTGCACGACGGACCCCCGGCGCAGCCGGGAGCCCGCCCTGTTGTGTCGGCCGCGCGGACGTAACTTAGTTTTTCGTCACAGTCAACCCGGTGACGGTGGCGTCTGTGTTGTGCGCGAAGCGAATGCCGTAGATGCCGTCGGTGGACTTGAGCTTGCCGGCGGTCACCACTGCCGCCTTGTCGTAGCTGCCGACGACGGTGCCATTGATCGCGCACTCGACTTTGTCACCCTTCACCGAGACGGCGATCTCCTGGGTGACGGGCTCCCCAGGGCCTACGGCCTTGCTGACCGCTGCATTCGCCTCTCCGCGCCTTCCATTCATCTGAAACGGTTCGGGACCAAAGCCGCGCACGATGAAGTTGCCGTTGCCATAGGCGGCGCAGTACAGATAGCTCTGCTGCGCGGTTCCCATGTCGTTGCCGCCGATCACGATGCCGTACGGGTGCGGGTGATCGTTCAGGCTCATGTACTTTGCTTCCTTGAACGTCGCCGTCACCGTGTAGTTGCCGGCCGCCTTGTTGGCCGGATTCCAATACGTCACCGCGGGTCCGGTGGTGACGTGCAGGGCGCCCCCTTCCTGCGCGAGCTTCGCATCCTTGAGCGTCTGTCCCGCCGATTCCTCTTTGGGGTCGACCTTCCCGGTCCAGCCGGGCACCGAGATACCGCCTCCCGTGACGGCGCGGGCGGTATCCTGCACCTGAGCTCCGAGGAATGGTGAGACGAGCAAGACTGTGGCGACTGCAAGCGCGGAACTGTGAACGAGACGCATGGTGTCCTCTCTGTGTGAAAGGGGATGTTGTCCGTGATCTCCGCCCTCAGCGTATGCTCCAAAAGGCCTGCGTGGCAAGACGCGGAGGCCGGCTGGGTCGACTGCGGCACTCGTTCAGGGCCCCGTCGCGGCCACCCACTGCATGCCCTCGCGCGCGATCGCGGACGGTACCTCGTGCCCCCCGTCGAATTCGCGGAACGTGACGTCGTAGCCGCGCTGCTGCAGGGCCCGAACAATCCGGCGACTGCAGCGATCGATGGGAAGAATCGTGTCGGCGATCCCGTGGGAGACGAAGAACCGCGGTCTGCCGTGCGACGTGCCCTCGACGACGAAGCCCGGCGAGAATGCGAGGACGCGACCGAAGAGGTCGCCGTTGATCAATCCGAGTGAGAGCGCGTATGTTGCGCCATCGGAGAAGCCGCCGACCGCGACGCGCGCCGGGTCGATTGCCACCACCTCGAATACGCGTTCGAGGGCGCGGTTCACGAAGCTCACGTCCCGCCCGAAGCTGCCGGCAATGGCGTCCCAGCTGGAATCGCGCGAGTCGGGCGCTAGCACGGCAACTCCCGCTTCGTCCGCGACGCGACCGAGCCGGCGAAGGACACCTTCGGCGCCCCCACCGGCGCCGTGCAACAGGACGAGAAGCGGGAGCGGACTCGAAGCCTTCGCAGGCACCTGCAGGATCGCGTCACGCGTGCCCCCGAGGCCCAGGGCGCGCGCGCCCGTGCCGGACGTTGCAACCCCCGCTCGCGGACGTGCGGTGATCCTCCCATCGTCGGCATACTGCTGTTCGCTTGCGTGGCATGTGCCGCCGAGCGCGAACGACGCCAGCGTGCCGCCGGCAATCGCACTAAAACGACGGCGTGTGACCTGCGAGCCCGTGTTGACCTTCACGCGTCTCTTTTCGCTCCACGCCGGCTGACGTCGTGCTCTGCGGTGCGTGGCGGCGCCGCAAACGACGAGCCACGCACCGCGCGCCAGGCCAGCGTCACGCCGAGGTGGCACGGCCGGCACAGGAGCCGGTAGTTCTCGAGGCCGCACTCTCCGCCGCCGTCCGCGACCGGAATGATGTGATCCGCTTCCCACTGTGGCCGCGCCGCACGCCAGCGTCGGCGCGCCGCGCGATCCAGCGCCTGGGGCTTCGCACGGGTCCATTCCCGATGGGCCTTCACCACGTTCACACCGCACAGGCGGCAGATGCCCTTGTCACGCTTCTTTACTTCCCGGCGCACGTACCAAGGACTGCTGCGGATTTTCCATTCGTGCACGCAGGCGTCGCCGCAGAATGTCCGCCGCGGCGGCACGACCGGCGCCTTGCACCAGCGGCAGATGGGTCTTCCCGCCTCGTTGCGGTCGGGTATGCTCCATCGGTCCGCCGTGACGACATTCTGACGCCGCGTACTCACGCACAGGATATCGGTAACAGACAATGGCGAGATTAATGGTGAATCGGGTGATCGGCAATCGGAATCGGCGTTCGGGCGATTGGCGATCGAAATCGGCGATTTTCGATCGCAAAAACCGCGCGATCACACATCACCCGATCACAAGATCACCCGATCACCCGATGATTTTGGTGTAGTCTCGGAGCAGATGACGACCTCGATGCGTGCCGCGCTCCTGGCGGCTTGCATCGTGCTGGCGCTCGGTGTCCTGGGCGCCAGCACGATGCAAGCC
>JAIVJE010000425.1 GCA_020200195.1 Acidobacteriota bacterium
ATCGAGGTGTCTGTCAATACATTCTTCCGGGCGATGAGCGGCCGGAACTACGCTCCGTTCGCGCAGTTCACGAACGGACAGCTCAACGCGCCAACCGCGAAGCGCCGGCCGAACCTCGAACCGCGCGGAAGCCGCCGCCTGGCGAAGGACATCACGCTGGATCTCCGCCTGGAGAAGGTGTTCTCGCTGGGCGACAGGGACAAGGTGGGAGTCTTCGCGGACATCACGAACTCGCTGAACAGGAGCACGATCACCGGGGTGCTGTTACGCGTGCCGAGCACGGAGGTGACCACGGGGCCCGGCGAGACCGCGACCGTTCTTTTTGAATCGCCCGGCTCGATCATCGCGCCGCGCCAGGCACAGTTCGGGTTGCGCTGGTCCTTCTAGGCGCCTCACCGGACCATACCGGTTCTTCCCTTCACCCCGGAGAGCACGCGCTCTCCGGGGGTTTTTCTGTACGCTAGAATCCTCAGGTGCGAGAGCCGCAAGCCCCCGCTCCCCGGTCCGATTCGCGCGCGATCACGGCGCTCCGGCAGTTAAAGGAGGAGCAGCCCGATCTGGCATCGGCGGTGGACCTGCAGGTCGAGTTGCTGCAGTTGCAGCGCCGCGTGCAGACCAGGGTGTCGCTCCCCTCGATCAATCTGGACCCGAAACACCTCACGGGCCTGCTCACAAATCCGCCAGTGTTGCAGTTCGAGCATCTGCCGGTTGAATGGGGAGATCTGCGACTGCTGCTCCGTGGTGTCGCGGCGGCCATGCGAAACCACGACGCTATTGAGGAAGCCACTTTCCGGCGAGTCGAAGCGATCTGCCGCGATGCGTCCGTCCTCCCGCGCGCCATCCGGTCCTGGTATGAGTCGACACGCCCGGGATCGCCGCCGCTCGACGCAGAGTTCGAAGGCCTGGAAGCGGTGCTGCAGCAGGCCATGCGTCCGTTCCTGACGCGGGCGGCCGACGCCGTCATGGCGCGAATCGATCTGGCCGATTGGAAGCGTGGAACCTGCCCGCTCTGCGGCGGAGAGCCTGACCTGGCGGTCATCACCCCGGCGGCTGACCGCCTGCTGATTTGCGGACGATGTTCGGCGCGGTGGCGATTCCATCAGCTTGCCTGCCCCTTCTGCCTGAACGAGGAGCGCCGGCGGATCACGTCGTTTGCGAGCCGGGACGGCCAATACCGGCTGTACGCGTGCGACGTCTGCGAGCGATATCTCAAGGCATTCGACGCGCGGCGCGCGGCGCGCCCGGTGATGACGGTGGTGGATTCAGTGGCGACGCTTCCGCTGGACGCGGCCGCGATGCAGAAGGGCTACAAGTAGGTCAGAGCGACAGCTCAGCGGAGCCTATTGTTCCTGCAACTGCTTGTCGGGATCGATGACGAGGCTTGCCTTGCCCGACAGCCAGTTGAACAGGTGACGCGTCTCCCAGAACCGGCCCGGGCTCGACCGGGCGCCGAGGACCACGACGGCGACCTGGTTTCCTTGCGGGAGCCGCAGCAGCGTCGCCAGGCAGTAGCCGGCCTTCGTGATGAACCCGGTCTTTCCACCCATGACGTCGACTTCCCCGCCGAGCAGGAGGCGGTTCGTGCTGTGGATGTTGATCGTGCGGCGGCTCGTGGACACCTTGTATTCACGCGTGCGCATGACAGGTGCGATGCGCTCGTCGGCGGCCGCAAACGAAATCAACCGCGACAGATCGTACGCCGATGACATGTTCGCCGCGTCGAGTCCGGACGGGTCGGCGAAGGTCGTGTTTTCGAGGCCGAGCTCGATCGCCTTCTCATTCATCCGCTCGATGAACGACGCCGAGCCCCCGTGCGAGACGCGCGCGAGGGCGCGGGCCGCGGCGTTGTCGGACGCGATGAGCGTCAGATGCAAAACGTCCTTCAGCGTGATCCGCTCGTTCGCCCGCAGATATGTGGTGGAGGCCGCGTAAACGTCGCCACGCTCGATGGTGATTTCCTGAGACAGATCCGGGTTGTCCTCGAGGAAGACGACCGCAGTCATGACTTTGGTGATGCTCGCGATAGATCGCTTATCCTGCGCGTTCTCTTCCCAGAGCACTTCGCCAGTCTCCGGGTTGAACACGATCGCGGCAGCGGCGCGAATATCCGGCACGAGCGAACCGTTCGCATCCGTCTTGTAGCGCGGCGTCATCGCCTCCTGCAGCTGGCGGAGGCGGGCGTGCTCGCGAGCACGAGCCGCGGCGCGCGCACGCGCCAACCGCGCCTTACGGGACAGGGCGGATCAGTCGCACGAATCCTCCGTGACGACAGCGGCTGGCTGAGAACAACCCCTGCTGTGAATATGGAGCGATTGAAGTGTAACAGTTATCTCCATATTCCGCAACTGGTTGTGTAACTCGACCGGCATTTTGGGCAGTCGAGCTAACCTCCGGCCCCGTTCTCTGAAAAGGATACAAGAAGGGGGCCAACCACAGCAATAACAAATCTGGTGATCGGGCGATTCGGGGACCGATCGGGTAATGGATCAGGGGCTCTGGCCATCTGGCGCGAGAAAAATCACGCAATTTGAGCGATCCACATCGCCGATCGCTCGATCCGCCCAATTTCGTAATCGCCCGATGGCCCGATCAGCGATCACCCGATAGTATCGGGTGGTAACCCGGAGACAGTGAGTGGAACCAGCTCAGCGCCAGCGCGAGGAGTACGCCGTCATGCGGGCGACGATCCGCGAGCGAGGCACCGCGCGCATCGTCCTCGTGCCGCTGATCTTCATCGGATGGGCGGGGACCGCCGTGGCAACGGCGGCGATCATCACGGTCGCCATCAGCACGCTGGTGCCGCTGCTGGTTCTGGCCGCGGGGTTCGAAGCAGTCTTCGCGCTACACCTCAATGTGGAACGCATCGGCCGGTATCTCCAGGCGTTCCACGAGACGGACGGTGGGTGGGAACACATCGCGATGCGGTACGGGGAGCGCTTTCCGGGCACGAGCCCGGATCCTCTCTTTGCGCGCCTGTTCGTCATGGCCGCATCCGTCAACTTCATCCCGGCGGCACTCGGCGGCGAACCGTGGGAAGTGGGAATCGTCGGCGCGCTGCACCTGCTATTCATCAACCGGATCCGCATGGCGCGCGCGTTTGCCGCAACACAACGTTCGGCGGATTTAGGGAGATTCGTGGAACTGCGATCGGGGGGCTCCGGAGGAGACGGACGGCACGGAATTAAACACGGAGACACGGGGTAAACGGAGCCGCGGATCTCGCGACCTGGCAGCAAGGTCGCTACACCGACCTGGCATCCGAATCCCCGTGGCGCGCGGTCATCATGATCCGTGCACATCCGCGGGATCCGCGTCCCGTGAGATCGTCCTGACCTACGAGCGACCTCCGTGCCCTCCGTTTCTCCGCGGTTGTTCTTCTCCGTGCCCTCCGGTCCCTCCGTGAGTCATCTCGCCAGCGCGATAGCCAACAACAAGGCGCGCGCCGTGCCCTGCGACGAATTCGTCGTGTCGAACGATTCCCCGAGTGAGTGCGCGCCTTCTCCCCGGCCGCCGCCATCAATCGTCACTGCCGGAATGCCGAGGTTGATCGGAATGTTCGAGTCGGTGGAGCCCTCATCCAGTGTAACGGGCAGGCCAAGGGCGCGCGTCACCGACACCGCGGTGACGACAATCGGGGACGACGCCGCCATGCGTCCCGCCGGACGATCGCCGACGAGCGTGCGTTCGAGCTCGAGCCGGCCGCGGTTCCCCCAGCGCTCGTTTTCTTCCGCCAGCGCGACGTCGAGTGCTTTCTGAAAGTTCGCGTCGAGCGCCGTGAGCGCGGCGGCGTCCGCCGATCGCATATCGACTTCCATCCACGCTTCGAAGGCGATGGAGTTCACCGACGTGCCTCCACCGATTCTGCCCACGTTGAAGGTCGTTTTGGGCTCCCGCGGCACCTGGAAGTCCGCGATCCTGCCGATCGCGCGTCCGAGTGCGTGCACGGGATTCGCGATGCCGAACGCCCCGTACGAATGACCGCCGGGGCCCTTGAAGGCGACACGGTACCGATGGCTGCCAACGGCAATGTGCGTGATCCCGAGCCCGGTGCCATCGACGGACACGAACCGATCCACCCGCCCCTTCAGCTCTGTGCCGAACAGATGCTTGACGCCGCGCAGATCTCCCAGCCCTTCTTCTCCCACTGTGCCGACAAATGTAATCGTGCCGGGCGTCTGGACCCCGGCGTCGTTCATCGCCCGGATCACGCCGAGGACGACGGCCAGCCCGCGGCAGTCATCGCCGATGCCGGGGCCTTTGATGATGGATCCGGAGCGTGACGTCCGCACGTCGGTTTCTTCCGGGAACACAGTATCGAGGTGCGCACTGAAGACGAGCTGGGGTCGAGCGGCGAGCCCCGGACGTTCGCCGAGCACGTTCCCCACGGCATCCGTCCGCACGTTCTTCAAGCCCAGCGCTTCAAACGCTTGTTTGTACGCCGCGCCGCGATCCATTTCCTTGAACGGCGGCGCCGGAATCTCGCAGAGTCGCACCTGCTCTTCGATGATCTGTGGCTCGTTCCTGGTCACGGCGGCGAGTGCGGCCTTGACCGCCGCGTCCTGGACCAAGCGTTCCACTCCGGCGGCACCTTCTTGCGCCCATACGGCGACGGCGCCTGGCCACGCGACCACCATCAGAAGCACGCACGCTGTTTTCATGCCCGGCAGCATACTCTCTCACTCTGCCTTTCCCTTGTCCCTTTTCCCTTCTCCCTTTTCCCTTTTTTCTTGTATCCTCAGCCTTCGTCCGGATCGGACCTTGCTTCGCCCTCAGCCCCTTCGTTTGGAGGAGGTCAGAGATGAGTAGCCCCACCCTACGGGCCTTCGTTGCAGGTATCGTGCTCTCGCTCGCCGTCCCCGCATCGGCGCAGGAATTCCGCGGCCGCATCAACGGCGTGGTGACGGACAACAGCCAGGCCGTGCTGCCCGGGGTGACGGTGACCGCCACCAGTCCGGCATTGATTCAGCCGCAGATTGCCACGACCGGAGCGGAAGGAGCCTATCGTTTCCCGGCGCTTCCCGCCGGTGTTTACACGCTGACATTTGATCTAAACGGGTTCCAGAAAGTCGTACGCGAAAACATTCGCGTCGTCATCAACACGACATTGACTCTCGATGCGCAGTTGAGCGTCGCGACGCTGCAGGAAACCGTTACCGTCACCGGCGAATCGCCCATCGTCGATACCTCGACGACGGGAATCGGCACGAATTTCACGAAAGAGTTGCTCACCGAAATTCCCAACGCGCGAGACATCTGGGCGGCGATGGCCCAGGCGCCCGGGTTCCAGGTCACTGGCTATGACGTGGGCGGATCGCATACCGGCACGCAGACCGGCTATATGACGTACGGGGTCGGGCAGCAGAACACCACCCGTATCGAAGGCGTGAACACGACCGAAGGGGCCAGCGCCAACGCCGGCTACTTCGACTTCGGATCGTTCGAAGAGTTTCAGCTCGGGGGCGCCGGGAACATGGCCGATCAGGACGTGCCCGGGGCCTCACTCAACATCACGGTGAAGTCGGGCGGCGATCGATTCCAGGGCGCGTGGTACAGCGACTTCGAAAACGACAAAACGATCAGTGACAACGTTCCCGACGCGTTCCGCACGCGGCTGCAAAAAGACGACGATGGGTTTTTCACCAGGGCAGCCAACGGCCTTCAGCGCGGCAACCCGATCACCAAGCAGTACGACATCAATGTGAACGTTGGCGGACCGCTCTGGAAGCGCCGTGCGTGGTTCTTCTATTCGTACCGCCTCAACGATCAGTACAAGACGATCATCGGCCTGCCGGATCTCGCCCGCTCGAAGTTGAGCAACCCCTATACGTTCAAGGGCACGTTCCAGTTGAGCAAGAACAATCAGCTGATTGGCTACCTGAACAAACGCGAGAAGCTGCAGGACAAACGCGATCTCGGGCCGACCACGCCGCTCTCGGCGTCTTACTATCAGGCCTCGCGCAACTACCCGATGAAGATCGAATGGACGAGCGTGCTGAGCAGCCGGCTGTTCCTCGACGTGCTCGCGGGGCAGTGGTACAACTTCTTTCCACTGCGGCCGCAGACGGAATTCGGCAACTTCCCCGTTGACCAGTTTGTGCCCGGCCGAACGGATCTCAATACCGGTAACCTTTTCGACGGAGGCGCCAACACTGGGTACCAG
>JAIVJE010000426.1 GCA_020200195.1 Acidobacteriota bacterium
CTGCCGCACCGGCTCGACACCGACCGGTTACCGTGCTTGGCCACACGGACTCCGCAGGCGGCAACCACCAGCGCAGCAACCGTTGAAATGTTGAACGTATGTGCCCGGTCACCCCCGGTTCCGCAGGTATCGAACACGGGATGATACTCGCGTGATAGTTGCGTCGCGCGGGCGCGCATCGTCTGCGCCAGGCCGACAACCTCGGCCGGGCGTTCACCCTTCATCGCCAGCGCGATCAGCAACCCGGCAATCTGTGCCGGTTGCGCGCGCCCTTCCATGACCTCGTCCATGGCCGCGGCCGCCTCGGCGACGGTGAGGTCCTGGCGGCGCTGGAGCTTCTCGATGAGTGCGGAAAACATCACATGTCCAGGAAGTTGCGCAACACCTCACGGCCTTCGCCCGTGAGCACCGATTCAGGGTGGAACTGCACGCCGTGCACCGGGAACTGCCGGTGCCGCACGCCCATGATCGTGCCATCTTCACTACGCGCGGTTGCCTCGAGATCCGGAGGGATCGGCTCGGCCACAACCAGCGAGTGATACCGCCCCGCCGTGAACGGGTGCGACACGCCTCGGAACACGCCCCGCCCGTCATGCTCGATCGACGACACTTTGCCGTGCATCAATTGAGGCGCTCGTACGACCGATCCGCCGTACGCGACGCCGATTGCCTGATGTCCCAGACAGACGCCAAGCAAAGGAATGTCCGGTCCGAAGCGTCGAATCACCTCCACTGACACGCCTGCGTCCTCCGGCCTCCCCGGCCCAGGCGAGATCACAATCCGTTCGGGTCGCAGCGCCGCAATCTCGTCGAGTGGAATCTCGTCGTTGCGTCGTACAAGAGGCACAGCGCCCAACGCTCCCAGGTACTGCGCGAGGTTCCAGGTGAACGAGTCGTAGTTGTCGATGAGCAGAATCACAAGCCGGTTTCGGCCATTTCGAGCGCCTGCAGCAGCGCCCGCGCCTTGTCGCGCGTTTCCTCGTACTCCGCCGCTGGATTCGAGTCCGCGACGATCCCGGCGCCGGCCTGCACGTGGGCCCGCCCTGCACGGATGACGATCGTGCGGATCGCGATGCAGAAGTCCAGGTTGCCTGCAAAATCGATGTAGCCGATTGCACCAGCGTAGATCCCACGGCGCGTCGGCTCGAGCGCGGCGATGATCTGCATGGCACGGATCTTCGGCGCGCCAGACACCGTCCCAGCCGGAAAGCACGCGACGAGCGCGTCGAGGTAATCGCAATCGTCGGCAAGGCGGCCATCCACGGTAGAGACCAGGTGCATCACGTGCGAGTAGCGTTCGAGCGCCATGTACTGGGGCACGCGGACGGACCCGAACTCACAGACCCTACCGAGATCATTCCGTCCGAGGTCGACGAGCATCACATGCTCGGCGCGTTCCTTCTCGCTCCGCTTCAGTTCCTCGGACAGCCGCATGTCCTCGTCCTCGGTGGTGCCGCGCGGCCGGGTTCCGGCGATCGGGTGAGTCTCCACGCGCCGCCCCTCGGCACGGACCAGCATCTCGGGCGACGAGCCCACGATCGCCAGGCCGCCCATGCGGATGAAATACATGTACGGCGAGGGATTCACATGGCGGAGCGCGCGATAGACAGTAAAGGGATCGGCCGCGACTTCGGCTTCGAAACGCTGTGAGAGCACAGCCTGATAGATGTCGCCGGCGGCGATGTGCTCCTTGATGGTTCGTACGCCTCCTTCGAACGCCTCGCGGGTCACATTGGATCGGAACTCAGGCGGCTGCTGGCGGCTCGACTCGGGCTGCGACAGCCCGCGCTCGAGCTCCCGTTCCAGAAACTGGATCTTGGCGCAGGCGAACTGATACAGCGCGTGGAGATCCTCGTCCGCCGTCGCGCGGGCATTCGCGATGATGAGAATCCGGTGCTTCACGTGATCGAACGCCAGCACCGTATCGAACAGCATGAATCCCGCGTCGTCGCCCGCTTCGTCCGAGCGGCCCCAGGCGCCCTGCTGCCACGCGTCCTGGAGGACCGGCTCGAGCGCAGGTGAGACGTCGTAGCCCATGAAACCCACGGCGCCCCCCGTGAAGCGCGGCAGCCCGGCGACGAACGGCGCCTGGAAGTCCGCCATGAGGCGCCTGAGAGCCGGAATGAAGGGTTCGTCACTCTGACTCGTCACACCCGATCGATCGACGACCGTCCCACTCGGCCCGGCGCGCAGCACCAGGAACGGATCCTTGCCGAGGAAGGAGTACCGGGCGACGCGCTCGCCCCCCTCGACACTCTCGAAGAGGAACGCGTAATCCGAGTGTTCCGCGATTTTGAGAAATGCGGATACCGGGGTCAGCAGGTCGGCCATGATCTCTTTGACGACGGGCACGAAAGTGCCGCGGCGCGCGAGATCGACGAACTCTTCGAAGGTTGTCTGCTTCATCTTGAATGTACGGTGTCAGAAGCCTGGGCGGCGGACTCCGCGGCGGCTTGGAAGAGGCCAACCGGGGGACGTTGCCCCGTCCACAACTCGAACTGCCGTTCGGCTTGTGCCACCAGCATCTCCATCCCGCCAATCGTCATGCAGCCCGCCGCGCGGGCGTCCGCCAGCAACTGCGTCTCGGCCGGCGCATAAACCAGATCGAACACCATCTCGCCGTCGATCGGCGCGCCCGCGATGGGATTGGCGCCGCCGTCGAGAGCGGGAATGGTGTTGACCAATACGTCCCATGTGCCGGAGGCCGGCGGAAAAGAGCCGACCTTCCCGTTGACGAGGCGTGCTATCTGCGCGGCCGCCTCTGGTCGGCGCGCGCAGACCGTCACGGCCGCCCCCTGGTCGGCAAGCGCGACCGCGACGCCGCGGGCCGCCCCACCGGCACCCAGCACGGAGGCACGGACGCCGCGCAGAGCTATTCGACCTGACAGCGGCGAGAGGAACCCGGCGACGTCGGTATTGGTGCCGATCCAACGGCCGTCGCGCAGGATCAGGGTATTGATCGCGCCGACGCGGGCTGCCAACCGATCCACTTCGTCCGCGTGTGCGAGCAAGGCAACTTTCAAGGGCGCGGTGATGCTGGCCCCGCGGAGCCCGGTGCCGCGCGCGAACGCGACGAAGTCGGCGGCATCGTGGGTTTCGAGCGGGACATACGCGGCGTTCAATCCCAGAGCGGCGAACCCCGCATTGTGCATGGCAGGTGATCGTGAGTGACCCACGGGGCAACCGACGAGGCCGTACAGCACGGCATCAGGCCGAATGCGGCGAAATCTGAATTCGTTCAACATTCGCAAGGCAGGTATCTGACCCGGGACAACGCCGTCGCCCGCATAAGTCCACCGGTTACCCAGGCGCGCGGAAAGCAACCGCGATGCAACGCCTGACGCTCCCATGGCAATCAACACGTGGCTGCTGTCTTCGCTGCCTCCCGTGCCCGCCAGATCGAACAGCGGCAACATGTCGGACAACGCGCGCGCGTAGATGGCGACCTTCACCACCTCCGCGCCTTCGGAGCGCATCGCCGCGGCCCGTTGCGCCAGATCCTCAGGCACCGGTCCGAACTCATGAAACGACAAGACGATGCCGCGGCCTCGTCGAGAGCGGATCAGATCGGATGCGAACGCCGCGCGCGCTTCGACGTCGACGAAGTCCGCTCCTGCCGCAACGGCTGTTTCGAGCAGACGCCGGCGCTGCTCTTCCGATCCGTCGAACGCGCCACCTTCCCAAGCCGGCCGGCACGTCACGATGACCGGCCGCGACCGGCCGTCGACCGCGCCGGCAGGGTCGGGATCCTCCACACCATCCAGACGCACCTCCACCATATCGGCGCCTGCCGCGGCATCTCGCCGGCGGCGGACCTCGTCCATCGTCCGCCCGGTGACCGTTAAGCAGATAAGCGGATCGCGCATGTCCTGAAAACGAAAAAAGCCCCCCCAGCCGCAAGGCTGAGGAGGCTTTCGATTTGTGTCCGCGGTGACCGTACGGCCTAGCGGATAGCCTCCTCAACCAGGCCGAACCACCACCAATAGGATCCGACGGGTCCCTGGCTGGTAAACGCGCGGTTGGTCAGGCTCATCAAAGCGAACTCACGATAACACCTTTGTCCTTGACCCGCAAGCAGTTGCTCCCCAAAATGGTTGATAGCCCATGACATATCGACGCGCTCGAAGGTGGACCTCTGGCTGACACCGGCGTCGCGCAAGGCATGAGCGGCAGCCCGGTGTACGTGGACGGCCGGCTCATTGGCGCGGTGTCTTACTCGATCGGCGCCTTCTCCAAGGAGGCGATCGCCGGCATCACGCCGATCGCAGAAATGAAGGACGCCACGCAAATGCCCCGCCGGGCATCGGCCGCCAAAGCTCGACTGGATCTTCCGATCACGCGCGAGGGGTTGTCGGCCGCGCTGAGCGCCGTATACGCGCGGCTTGCGCCGTTTGCGAGCCGTCCCGCCGACGTCCAGTCCATCGGACTTCCGTCCACAGTGGGCGCCCAGATCGGTGCCATGCTCCGACCGATCGCCACCCCACTCGTTCTAAGCGGGTTCGAACCATCTGCCGTCGATCTAATCGCCGGTCCGTTTCGAGACGCCGGCTTCGTGCCGGTCGTCAGCGGCGGATCTCGCGACGCCAGCCTTCCGGCCGTGACCGGCCCGCTTCGCGAAGGCGACGCGATCGGCGTGTCGCTCATCGGCGGCGATCTTGAGATGGGTGCGACTGGAACGGTCACACACATCGACGGCGATCGGGTCTATGCCTTCGGGCACCCGTTCTACAACCTCGGCCCCGCTGAGTTCCCGATGACACGGGCGTACGTGTACACGATGCTGCCCAGCCTCATGTCCTCGTTCAAGATCTCCAGCATGGGCGAGACGATCGGGACGATGCAGCAGGACCGGGCGACGGCGATCGCCGGCACGCTGGGCAAGGGGCCCGCGTTGATTCCGATGACCGTAACGCTGCGGTCGGACCGGACCGCGGCGCCGCGCAGCATGAAGTTCAACCTCGTCAACGACCAGCTGTTCACGCCGTTGCTGGCCTACGTCACGATGTTCAACACGCTGGGGTCGTACGAACGGCAGTTCGGGTCGGCGACCTTCAGCGTAAAGAGCCGCGCGCGCGTGAAGGGGCACGGCGATCTCAGCGTCGAGGACGTCTTTACCGGCGACAATCCCATTATCGGCGCCTCGATGGCGGTGGCTGGTCCCCTCACGATGCTCCTCGCCAACGACCTCGAGCGGATCTCGCTCGAAGGTCTCGATATCTCGATCACGTCCGCGGAGGAGCCGCGAAGCGCGACGATCGAGCGCGTCTGGCTCGATGATGTGCGGCCGCGCGCCGGGAGGACGATCCCGCTGAAGGTGCTGACGCGAAGCTATCGCGGCGAAGAGACGATCTCCAC
>JAIVJE010000427.1 GCA_020200195.1 Acidobacteriota bacterium
CTGGAGCAGTTGCACCGCGTCCTCGCCGCGGCCGCGCGCCAGAAGCACGGCGGCCTCGAGCTGTTTCGCCTGCACATCGAGAATGCGGGCCCGCACCCGGACATCGAGCTCGTTGGCGGCCGCGATGCCGCTCACCTGAGCCCGCAGCTCGCGCAGCGTCGTGTCGGCGGCCTCGAGCTGGCGCGTACGGGTCTGCCCGAGGCCGCGGACGAACAGCGCGTCCGCCTTCACGAGCGGCTGGTCCACGAGGATCGGCATCGCCGCTGCTTCGGCCGGACGGTCGGTGTCCAAGTACCAGCGCGCCAGAAGGTTGTGCAGCGCTCCTTTCGCCGCCGCGTCCCCTGCTTCGAGCAGCGGACGGTGTTCGGTGATCAGCGCCTGGGCCGCCGCCTCCTCTCCCTTCTGGATCAGCGCGTACAGCCGGTAGAGGACCCCATGGTAATAGCGGCGTGTGAGCGGCTGGCCACGCTCGCGGACCTGGCGATCGGAAGCCTCGAACGCCGCTTTGTTCGACGCGATGGTCTCGTCCCACATCCCCAGCCCGGCGAAGATGTGCGACGGCATGTGGAGGGCGTGGGCCACGCTGGTGCAATTCGGGCGTATGCGCGCGCCGCGGCGAGTCCCCGCTCCGCTCACCGGAGTCGTCGTATGCGTGAATGAGGTAATGCGCCGCGCCCGGGTGTTGCGGGTACTGTGCAAAGATCCGCTCCAGGATACCGGCCGCCTGCATCTGGAGTTCGTGGCTGTCTGGCACGCCGCGTCGCGCAATCGAAAGCAGCGACAGCGCATACAACGCGGCCGCGTCCTCGTCATCGACGAACCGCTCCGAGACGCCCCGCAGCGCGCGGCTGTAGGCGCGGTCCCGCTCCAGCCGCGCAGGCCGCGGATAGTCGTCGAAGAGCGCCCGGCCGGCCGCAACATAGGCACGTTCTCGATCCGTGGCCGTCGCCGCGGCAGCCGCCTTTGAGATTGCCTCGCGCGCTGACGCCACTTCCTTCTCGTCCGGCGGCTCGTGCAGGCCGTCGGCCGTCCTGGCGCTGATTGGCGGGGTCAGCGCCGGCCTTCTCGTGCAGTCGGGTGCCCCGACCCACGAGCGTGGCATCTGACTGAGCGCCGTGTGATCAGCCGGAGTCAGGCTGCGGTTCTTTCAAGGAACACCGAATCGCCAAACTCGTGCGTCAGGTACGCGTGCGCATTCAACTCCTGATCGATGGACCCCAGCGTCCGATCATCGACAAACGCGCGCAGCAGCTCGTAATGGCTCGTGCCTGGCTCGTGCGTTCCCGAGAGTATCGCATCCACGATCCGGAGCCGGCTGGAGGCACCGAGTCTCTGCGTCGCCAGTCCGTGCCCGGAGCGCACTGTCCCATTAAATTCCGCCGCGTGCTCGAGTGCCCGGACGACTGTCGTCCCGATCGCCACGACACGTCTGCCCTGCGCTCGAGCCTGCGATATTGCGTTGGCAGTCGATGCGGGGATGCGGTACGGCTCATCGAAGGGTAGCAGCGCGTCCAATTCCGGGTCGCCGGTGGAGGAGATGCCTGCCGCATGGGTGATCGTCGCGAACCTGACGCCCCGTGCAGCCAAGGACGAGAGCGCGTTCCAGTCCAGCACGAAGCCTGCTGACGGCGGCTCGAACGCGACCAGCGGTCCGGCTATCGGGGTCCAGGTATCCCAGAGCGCAAGTGGCACCGGCACGTGCGAGTACTGGATCGGTCGCCCGTGCCGCGCCAACCCTTCCCATATCTCTCCGGGCGCCCCGTCGAATTCCAGCGCTATGAACCGCGGGTGAAGCAACAGACGCACGACCGTCGCGCGCAATGGACCGAGCGCCAGCCGATCGCCCGGCTGCACGGCCGGTGGCAGCGGCCGATCCTCCGTGCGCATGCGAAAGTCGCCGAGGCCGAGCAACACGGCAGAAAACCTTTTCACCCGATCGAGGGCCAGCGAAGCGCCACCCGCAAGACGCACCTCGATCCGGCGGCCACTCGGCATATGCCGACCGGACAGACTTCCGGGCAACGTGGCGGCATCATTCGCAATCACCAGGTCCCCAGCCTGAAGCAGCTGTACGAATTCTGAGCGTGCCCAGTGTTCGATTCGGCCGCGGCGATCGACGACGAGCAGTCTGGCCTGCGGGTGGCGCTGGACCGGAACGCTGGCAGCAATCATCCGACCGCCTCATTGGCCACACGCTGCGTCAGCACGGCCCCGATCGCGTCGGCGAGCTCGCGGGCGGCTGTCTCAGGGCGCTTCAGCAACGACCGATCCGCCTCCGGCACCGCCGCCAGGTGCAGCGCTGTATCCATATCTCCTGGATCGAGCGACAGAACAGAAATGCCCTCGGCGATCAGTTCCTCATTCCAGACTCGACTGACATGATGCAGGGCTGCCTTGCTGGCGCCGTACGCGCCCCAGCCCGGATACGCATGAATCGCGGCGTCGCTCGACACGTTCAGCACCACTGCTCGGGACCCTTCCCGTGCCGAGGACGCCAGTGAGCCCAGGAGCGCCTTCGTCAGCCGGAACGGGCCGAGCACGTTCGTCGCGAGCGCGCGTTCGAAGTCCTCGCAGTCCGTGTCGGCCAGAAGCGCCAGCGGCACTGGCCCCAGGTCCGAGGCATTGTTGATGAGCACGTCGAGCCCACCGAGCGCACCGAGGATTTGCACGGCCATCGGGTAAATGTCCTGTTTTCGCGACACGTCGCCGACAATGCCGTGTACGTCCGCATGCTCCGCTGACACGCGGTTGACAGCGTCGCGACCGCGCGCAACAAACGCGACATGTGCGCCGCGATCCAGCAATTCACGAACGAGCGCCAGGCCGAGGCCGGATGTGCCGCCGGTAATCGCAACTCTGAGGCCGCCGAACGGAGTGCCCGCACGGCGTCCTGCTTCGAGAGATCCAGAATCGTGTGGGTTGTCGGTCATCGTTGTCCCCTGTCCGGGAGAGTGACGCTGCCTCGAGCCTACAAGTTAAAGTTAACTTTAAGTCAAGCAGGAAATCTGGTACGCTGCCGTCATGGACGGTCTGCTGACAATCAGCGAGGTCTCCCGTCGCAGTGGCGTCGCGGCCTCAGCGCTTCGGTTCTATGAGGAGCGGGGCTTGATTACGTCGGAGCGGGCCGGTTCGGGCCATCGCCGATATCCCCGGGCGGTGCTCCGGCGGATCGCCTTCATCGTCTTTGTGCAGAAGATCGGCTTGTCACTGGATGAGGCGGGCGCGGAGCTGGCGGAGCTGCCGGCGAACCGTGTGCCGGAACGCGCGGATTGGGCCAAGCTCTCCGGGAGCTGGACCAGGCGGATCGACGAACGCATCGCCGAACTCGAACGCCTCCGGGCTGGCCTCACCGGGTGCATCGGGTGCGGCTGCCTGTCGCTGCAACAGTGCCACCTCGCCAACCCGGGTGATCGGGCCCGCCGGCTCGGCCCCGGTCCCCGATACTGGATCGGGAACAAACGTGGGTGAGAATAAATTGGCTGCACATACCGATGCGAGGGTCTGTGAGAGAACGCATTGCGACACCGGTGGGGACGACCGTTTCATACTCCAGGTACGGGAGCGGCCCTCCACTCGTTCTTGTTCACGGAGCCTTCAGCGATGATGAGACGAACTGGGAGTTCGTGAAACCGATTCTTCGGGAACGGTTTACCGTCTACGCTATCGCACGGCGCGGTCGTGGCGAAACGGATGTCACCGAAGGCCACAGCCTGGACGATGAGGTCGAGGACGTTGCTGCGGTGATCCGAGCGGTCGGTGAACCGGTCTTTCTGCTCGGACACTCTTACGGCGCACATTGCAGCGTCGCCGCCGCCGCGCTCGATCCACGCAGCATCCGAAAGCTGGTGCTTTACGAGCCAGCCTGGCCATGGATCGTATCAGGACAATTACTCGGGCTCGGGCCGGCGCGTTAGCTCTGGTCATTGCGCGGTGAGAGCTCCGTCATGAGAGCGTGGTGCACGCTCAGTACGCGCCCTCGCGCAGATTGATGCCGTGCTCGGCAAACGCTTTGAGGCAGCAGAGCATCTGCGTCCAGCCCTGGCAGTTCTCGTATGAGCTGCTCAGCCCCTTTGGCGTCTCGTGCCAGCCTGATTCGGAGATGCCGACCAGGGTCGTGT
>JAIVJE010000141.1 GCA_020200195.1 Acidobacteriota bacterium
ACCGTGGAGAAGAGCACGAACGGGATCGCGAACCGCTTCTCGTGCGCATAGAGGCCGGGTGCGATGAATAGCCAGAGCTGCCAGATGATGAACGGTGAGGCGATCATGAGCCCACCGAGCGCGCCGATCTTCATCACCAGCATGAACGGTTCGAACCCATCCGTGTAGATGATCTGGCCGCCCGGGAGGTACTTCACCAGGGGCTCCATGATGAAGGCCTGGATACGGGACACGAAGATGAACGCGATCGCGCAGCCAACCAATAGCGCGATGACCGACGCGATGAGCCGTTTCCGGAGCTCGTCGAGGTGCTCCAGAAACGACATCTTCGCCGACGTGGAATCGAGCGGATCCTCGTCGGTCAGTTCGATTCGCCGGTCATCGTCTGGATCGCGCGCAGGGGCCGCGCCGGGGAATGAGACGAGCGCCATCGCGCGTCAGGCGCCGCCGGGCGAACGGGGAATGCGGTTCGGGTCGTCCTCGTCGTCGTCCTGGGACGCGACCGGGTCGGGACTGCCGGTCGGCCGGGCGCTGGCATCGACGCTGCGCGGCGCCTGCCGCGGTTCCTCTTTGCGGCTCTCCTCGATGCGGATTTCCTCGTCGAGCGTGTTGCGGAGCTCGTTCGAGGCGCGCTTGAACTCGCCGAGACTCTTGCCGAGGGACCGGCCCAATTCCGGCAGCTTCCGCGGGCCAAAGATAATCAAGGCAATCGTGAGGATGATGATGAGCTCGGGCATCCCGATGGAACCGAACATAAAACAAACCCTTCAGAAACTACGGTTACCGGGCGCCACAGGCTGAGCGGAACTCTCCTCGCATTATAGGAACCGCCCCCCCGCGGGTCAAGCCGCGCGCCGGCGGCCCATGCCCGGAAGTCATTGCGGGAGCGACACTTGGTCTGCTACGATCCCATCATGCGCAGTCCTCGCTTCGTCTCGGTGGCTGTTCTTGCGGTCGTCTTGTCGGCCCTGGCCGGCGGGTTCCTCGGTGGTGGTGTGCTCGCCCGCCAGGACGAGGTCTCGCAGCAGTATCGCGTGTTCACCTCGGCGCTCGCCGCCATCGAGCGCGAATACGTCGACGAAGTGCCCTCCGATCGCCTCGTCTACGGCGCCATCGACGGCATGCTGAAGACGCTGGATCCCCACTCGAGTTTCTTCGATCCGAAGGCGTACGCGCAGATGCGCGAGCGTCAGGAGGGGAAGTACTACGGGCTCGGGATCACGATCCAGGTCGTCGACGGGGACATCACCGTCGTGTCAATCTTCGAGGGCTCGCCCGCATACAGGAAGGGAATCCGGCGTGGCGACGTGATCGCGCGAATCGCCGGCGAGGACGGGACCGGAAAGATGGCGATGCTCGACGCGAAGGGGTGGACGAGCGAGCAGGCGGTCCGCAAGCTCAAGGGACCGAAGGGCACGTCGATCGCGATCGAGATCCGGCGCCGGGGTTATCCCGACCTGATTCCGATGAACGTCGAGCGTGATGAGGTCAACATCATTACCGTCCGCGGCGCATTCATGGTGGACCGCGAGACCGGCTATATCAAGCTCGGCGACTTTTCGGAGACGTCCGATCGCGAGGTCGGGGCGGCGCTTCAGCAGTTGACCGCGAAGGGGATGCGGCGGCTGGTGTTCGACTTGCGCGACAATCCCGGCGGGCCGCTCGATCAGGCGATTGCCATCTCGAATCGCTTCCTGCCCAAGGGCGACATGATCGTCTTCACGCGCGGCCGGATTCCCAATGCCCACCAGGAGTATCGCGCGACCGAAGACAGCGACTACACAGATTTGCCCGTGGTTGTGCTCGTCAACCGCAACAGCGCCAGCGCGTCCGAAATCGTCAGCGGCGCGCTGCAGGACCATGACCGCGCGCTCGTGGTCGGCGAGACCACGTTCGGTAAGGCACTGGTGCAGTCGGTGTACCGCATCAGCGAAGGCGCTGGCGTCGCGGTCACCACCGGCCGATACTACACGCCGAGCGGTCGACTCATCCAGCGTCCCTGGGATGGCAGCTTCGATGAGTATCTGATGTACACGCTTCGCGATCAGAAAGCCGAGCGGCCGCATGCGATGACCGAGTTGACGTACACCGACGGCGGCCGGAAAGTCTACGGCGGCGGCGGCGTGGAGCCGGACAAGTTCGTGGTCGGCCATATCGAGGGCTTCAACCCGACGCGTTTCGGCCGGCTGCTCCTCGCGCGTCAGGCGTTCGCCACTTTCGCCGATCAGTTCACGGCCGAAGGGGACACCCGGTTCACCGAGGTCAACAAGAACAAGAAGCGCCTTGCGAAGGGCTTCGCCGTGACGGACGACATGCTGAAGGACTTCAAGGCATCGCTGCAGAATCACCGTGTCCTGGTGGACGAGGCGGCATTCGCGAAGGACGAAGCGTTCATCCGCGCGATGATTCACTACGACATCGACCTCGACCTCTTCGGCATGGAAGAAGCGCGGCGCAACCTCGTCACCAAGGATCCGCAGGCGCAGTTCGCGCTCGGACAGTTCGGCGAGGCGATGCGGTTGACGCAGCTATCGCGGAACAAGACGACACGCGGCGGGAAGGGCGCCCCATAGGGCATTCGGCCCCATATTTGGGGCCCTAGTTAGACCTTGCCCCTAGGTATGGGGCTTGTTAGACTGACGGCCGGTTCGCTGGACTCAGGGGCCATCTCGCTGTGGGCGGGGTGTGAGCCTGGCCGACACGGTTCTTGTCACGTCTTCATTCTCAAATCAGTCACGTCGCGAAGCGCTTCCAGCCGCTTCGGGGTCGCGGTGTTTCCGCGCCCTGAAGCGGCTTTTTTTGGGTAACGAGGGACTCACGTCATGCGGTTGCAGCGCCTCGAGATTGCGGGCTTCAAGAGCTTTCCCGACCGGTCAGAGTTGAACTTCGACCAGGGCGTTACCGCCATCGTCGGTCCCAACGGGTGCGGAAAAAGCAATGTTGTCGACGCGTTGACATGGGTGCTCGGAGAACAGAGCGCAAAAAGCCTCCGCGGCGACCGGATGGAGGACGTGATCTTCGGCGGGAGCGATGCGCGAAAGCCGACGGCCGCGGCGGAAGTCCGGCTCCGGCTTGCGGCGGTGGCAGCGCGGGTGCCGGGGAATGGACCGTCTCGACCGGGGCCCGCCGGGTTCGGCAATGGCGGCGGAGCAGGGCGCGCACTGCTGGCGCCGGACGGGACGGCGGGGCTGGTAGCCGCCGGCGGTGTCGCAGTTGAAGACGAGACGCCGCTCATCGTGCGCGACGTGGAGTTGATGCGACGTTTGTACCGTTCGGGCGAAAGCGAGTATTTGATCGACGGTGAAACGTGCCGCCTGCGTGACGTGCAGGACCTGCTGATGGACGCGGGTCTCGGCATCAAGGCGTACGCGGTGATCGAGCAGGGCAAGATAGGTCAGATCCTCAGCGCACGGCCCACCGATCGCCGCCAGCTCATCGAAGAGGCCGCTGGCGTGACCAAGTACAAGAGCCGCCGACGCTCGGCTGAGCTCAAGCTCGAGGCGGCGCGACAGAACCTCACACGCATCGACGACATCGTTTTCGAGGTCGAGAAGCAGCGGGGCGCGTTGAAGCGGCAGGCGGCCAAGGCACGCCGCTACAAACGGCTCCGCGAGGAGCTTCGTCGCTGGGAGAAAGTCCAGTTCACGCATCGCTACCGCATGCTGGGGCAGGCGATTGAAGGAGCGCGCGGCCGGCTCGCGGATGCCCGGGCCCGGGAAGTGGCGGCGGCAGCCCATGTCGCCGAAGTGGAGGCGGGGCTCGAGCGGGTGCGGCTCGATCTGATCGACGTCGACGGTCGGGCGACGGCGGCGCGGGAGGCCGCCCACGCGAGCGAGCTCGAGATGGGACGGCTTCAGCAGCAGGTCGCGTTCGACCGTCAGCAGGTCGAGCACTTGCGCGTGGCGGCAGCGGACATCGACGCCGAAGTTCGCGCGTTGGACATGCGGTGCGAGCCGGCGCGTCAGGATCTGGAGCAGCGCCGGGCGGCCGCGGCCCGTGCCACCGAGGATCGAGAGGAGGCCTCCGCTGCCCTCGCCTCAGAAGAAGCTGCCTATGCCGACGTTGCGCGTAATATCGAAGGGCTGGAAGCCGACGTCGAGGCCGCTCGCAGCGAAGT
>JAIVJE010000142.1 GCA_020200195.1 Acidobacteriota bacterium
GCGATCGTTCGAGTGGATCGCGTCTTGCGGGCACCCGAGCAGATGGAGCAGATCGCAGGACGTGATATCACGGTTCAGCTCCGGCAGTCGGCAGCGGTCGGGACGACGGCGGTGTTCGAGACGGACGGGTGGCTCTACGGCGAGAGCATGGCCGTCTTGGAGACCGGTCGACGCCGATCGGCCAAAGCGGCGCGGTCGCTCGACGCCGAGGCCGACGTCGAGGCCGGACGCGAGACGCCCGCGGCCGCGGCTCGTGCCACCGCGCACAGGTCAGCGGTGCAGGCACGGGCGGAGGAGGCCTCCGCGGTCGTCGTCGGCAGGGTGGTCGGCGTCAGGCAAGTCGAGACGGCGGCTCGCGCCGGTCCCGGGGGCGAGGAGCGGCAGAGCGAGCACGATCCGCGTTGGGCCATCGCCGAGGTCGAGGTGGACGAGTCGCTCAAGGGCCGCAAGTCGGGGACGATCGAGGTCCTGTTCGCCAGCAGCGAGGACGTGATGTGGTACCGCGCGCCGAAGCTGGTCGTGGGCCAGAAGGCGACGATGCTGTTGCAGAAAGGGGCACCGGAGGTGGAAGACAAGCGCGCGGACGCGGTCGTCGACGAGCTCGATGTCCAGCCCGCGGACACGGCCGAGATCCTGACCGAGCTCCGCTGATCACGATGGACGTCACCGCGAAAACGGAGAGGAGGCAGCGATGACCTTCGTGGTCAACATGATCCCCAACGTCTTCAGCGGGGAATCGAACCAGGACAGCGAGCCCAACCTCGCGATCGACCCCGCCGATCCTCGCCGGATCGCGGGCTCGGCGTTCACGCCCGATCCGCTGGGCGGTGCGAATGCGCCGATCTTCGTGTCGACCGACGGCGGCCAGACCTGGACGCTCAACAACATCGTGCCCAGTCAAGCGGGGGCGTCGACCGGGGACATCACCCTCGGGTTCGGACACCAGGGACGGCTGTACAGCGGGATCCTGCGCCGACCAGGGACCCTTCGGCTTCACATCCTGCGCACGACCGACTTCACCGCGGCGACGCTGATGACGATCCTCGTCGACCGGAACCAGGTCGATCAGCCTTACGTCGAGGCGGCGCGAGTTTTCCGTGGCGCGAGCGCGGGTCTCGACCGCGTGTACGTGGGCAACAATGATTTTGCCGCCACCCCCGCGGGACGGACCGCAACCGTCGACGTCTCGCTCGACGGCGGCGGCGGCGCGCCCCCTCCGCCCTCGAACTACGTTGCCCGCCGCATCGAGCCGCGCGCGACCAACGGCCAGGACCTGCCGCCGATCCGACCGGCGGTCCACATCGACGGCACCGTCTATGCCGCTTACTTCGGGCGCCGCGCCGGCGGCATAAGCGACGTGGTCGTCGTTCGGGACGACAACTGGGCCGCCGGAGGCGCCCAGTTCGCGTCCCTCGTCGACTCGGGCGACGGCCTGAACGGCCAGCGGATCGTGATAGGCGTCAACATCCCGTTCGAGAACTTCCAGACGATGGGGATGGAGCGGCTCGTCGCGAGCGATCTGTCCATCGCCGTCGATCCGCGCGACAGCCGCCGGGTCTGGGTCGCCTGGGGCGACCGGCCGGCCGGAACCGGGAACTTGACGCTACACGTCCGCCGCTCCACCGACGGCGGCCAGATGTGGTCGGGCGACCTCCGCACGGTGCCAAACGCAAAGGCCCCGGTCGTGTGCGTGAACAGCCGCGGACGAGTGGCATTCCTGTACCAGGAGCTCACCGGAACCGCGCCCAACCTGCGCTGGCAGACGCGGGTCGACCGGACGGGCAACGACTTCGGGACGTTCACGACGACCACGTTCGCGAACGTGCCGGCGAACGCACCCGCACCGCAGTTCCTGCCCTACCTCGGCGACTACATGGACATGAAGTCGGCCGGGAAGGACTTCTGCGGGATCTTCTCGACGAGCAACAGGCCTGTGCTCGCGAACTTCCCGATCGGGGTGACGTACCAGCGCAACGCCAACTTCGGCTCGCAGACGCTGTTCGCGCCCGACGGGGTCACGCCCGTTCCCATCTCCATCGACCCGTTCTTCTTCGAGTTGACCGAACTCGCCCGCGAGCAGGACGTGTACGTCGCAGACTGGACCGACAGCGCCACCCTCTTCGACCGAGGCGTCGAGCCTTCGACGGAGCCCGTCTTCTACAACCGCAGCGACGTCTGGAACCGGCACGCCAACGCTCCGGGCGCGTTCGATGGGGCCAACCGGCCGCAGAACGAGCTTCCGAAGAATGGGCCGGGCATTCACGGGAGGAACTTCGCCTTCGCGCGGATCCGCCGGCGCGGCACGGGGGCCGCAGTGACGGTGAACACCCACTTCCTGGTGTCCCGCTTCGGGACCGGCAGCAACTACCAAGATGCCGGCTCGTTCCCCGACATCGTCGTCAACTTTGCACCCGCCGACGGCGTGATCACGATGGCCGCGGGCTATCGTTGGCAGCTGCCGGCCACGAGCTCGTCGCACCTCTGCCTGGCGGTCGAGGCCTCGACCTCGCAGGATCCCGTCGTCGCGCCGAGCCTCCTCGGCCGCGCGCCCGGCTGGCCGACGACCGACCTCCTCGTGATCAACGACAACAACAAGGCCCAGCGGAATATGGGCGTCGGCCCCACCACCCCGAGCGGATCCCTCACGTGGTACGCGCTGATCCACAACGCGGCGACGATCCTCCGCGACATCGTCGTCGTGTGGGAGCGCGGCGGGCGCAAGCCGGCTCGGGGAGACCGGGTGCAGGTGCTGGGAGGAAGACCGCAGGAGCTGAAGGAGGAGGGACGGCTGATCGTGAAGGGCCTGAAGCCGGGCGAGAGCCGCTTCGTGCGCGTGACCCTGGAGGGCGCGCGGGGACGCGAGGATGCCCTCGTCGTCTTCAGCGAGATGGTCGGTACGGCGATCGTGAACGGCTTCGCCGTGTCCGCGCAGACGCGCTCGGCAGAAGCGGTGCATCGGTTCCTCGTGCAACGCGCACTGTCGGTCCACGCGCGCGCCGGAGCGTTCGGTGTGCCCGGGACTGCCAAGCTCGTGACGAGCGCGCGTGCCCTACTGAAGAAGAAGCGGATTCCTCAACGGAAGTACATCGAGTTTGTGCAGGCGTGCCAGGAAATGGACCATGGGATCGCGAAGGAGCTCAGGGGCAGGCTCGGCAGCGGCGGCGATCCGTTCGCCCTCGCGGCCTCCGAACGGGAGCTGGTGACCGCGCTTCGCAGCGGCAACGCCGCGGCGATCCGGTCTCACCACGGCGCGTTCCTCGAGGGGCTCGATGCCCTGCTCACGACGCTGGACATCCGCGACGGCGACCTCGCCGACGTGTGCCAGAACCTCCGGTGGCAGGCGGAGCTCTTCGGCGCGAAGGAGCTCTCGGGACTGAGCTCCGGAAAGCGCGTGATCTCGCGCTCGGAGAAGTTCGTCGAGGCGTTCGGCGCCCGTGAGGCGACCGTCGACGACTACCCGAAGCTGATGGCCCAGGTGCTCACTGGCCTGCGCGAGGCTGCGAAGGCGCTGAAGAACAAGACGCTCGCGGAGCAGGCCGAGGCCATGAAGGGGGTTGAAGACCCGAAGACGCTCCAGCGGCGGCACTGGGAGTACCTCGACACGCTGGCCGGACTGGTGACGGCCTGACCGAGATCGGAGGAGGTGGAGCACATGAAGGGCGAGCTGTTTCCCATCGTGAGCGGCCTGATCCTGGGTGGGGCACTGATACTGATTCGGCCCCGAATGCGGCTCGCGGTCGGAGTGGCGGCAGCAGTCGTCCTTGGCACGCTTGCGACCGTGCTCAGCGGCGAGTACAGGATCGGCTGGGAGTTCCTTCTGATCGACATCCCGCTGGTGGCAATCTGCTCCGCAGCTTCGTTCGCGACGGTGCGCGCGGCGCGCCGCCGGTTCTCGGACGAGAGTCGAGGCGGGGTCTCGGCCTGACCCAGTTTTTGGCTGGGCCAAACACAGTGCGCGCCGCTCTCGAGGGCATTACGGAAAAGGTCCCTCGCACGGTTCGGGCCATTTTGGCTCCAACGCGGCCGACCATGCGCCCTGCCGGCGAGGAGGCTGAAGGTACTGCCTAGGTTCGGCCCCGAGCTGCTCCAGATCCTTCCGAAGGAGCGAGCTGCCGCGTCAGCAATTAGCGCGCCGCCGTTCGCGACGTGGGCCTTCGCGAGTACCCGACGGCCGTCGCAGTCCCGGATAAGCGGTGAAACGGGCGGAGCTCGGCTCGCTGCGACCGAGCTCAGTCACCGAGAGGGTTCAGCAGGGCCTTTCTGCCCCGGAAGGCGAAGATCAGTAGATCGACCATCCGGAAGGTCGTCGAGTTGGGACCGAGCGAAGGACGCCAGGTCGGGTCGCGGACGATCGATGCGTTGCTTCCCTCCATCGCCCGATGGAACGTCTCGGCGACGATTCGCGCGCCGACTCCCTTTAGCCTGCCACCGTTCAGCTCTGCCTCGCGCAGGATGTAGAACCAGAGCGGTGTATTCCTAAACAGCGCGTCGCGCTGCGGCTGGGTGAGCGCCTCGAGGGTGGCGGCGCCGTTCCCGTCGCGAAGCTGCGCCCTCGTCAGGGTCGTGACCGTGACGCCTTTGCCTCTAAGGAACGTGGCCATCTGCTGACCCGTCGCCAGATGCACCATCCGCGCTCTCGCCAGGTTCCGGAAGGCGAGGTTCGCCTCGGGCCCCTCCGGAAAGCCGGGCAGAGACCTCAGCGGGTTTACGAGCGTCGTGTCGATACGCATCGCGCGATTGAACTTCGCTGCAGGCACGGCGAGGTCGGACCGGCCGGCTTCACGAAAGTCGTATAGGCGGCGGAAATCAGCGATCCACGTGCTCGGGAGGCGCTGGTTTCCGCCGAGCGTGCCACTGTGCGCCGTGAATTCGAAGAGAAGCTCGAGCGAACCGAATCCGTCGTCGAAGATCCTATTCCAGTTGTACGCCCGTCGAATCATTGCGTGACCGAGCCGGAACGCCGCGACGGAGAACTCGATCGGCATCGTAGGCACGTCCGTCGAAGGAACTCCGACCTCGAAAGCCTTCCTCCCGTTCGCGAAGACGTTGCTGATGACGCCGGGCGTGCAGATACGCGGCAGGTAGTCCGTTCGCAGCATCCACTGGTAGTGCTTGGTGACGACCTCACGCGCCTTCTCGAAGCGTTGCGCGAGCGGCACGGACGCAGGCAAGGTGTCTACGACCCGGTTATGGAACCGGATCATGGCCAAGTGTGTCTGGGCGACGGCGAGGTTTTCGTCGTTCCTGGGATCGGGGATGATCGCCTTCCGCTTCGCCGCTGCGGTCGCGCCGGCCCCGCGCGGAAGATCAAATCCGTCCTTAGACGTAATCCCCTCTTCCGCGACCGTCTTGCCCATTTTCAGGTGGAGGCCGTCCGGCTGATAGAACCTGGCCGACCCAGGGTCGGCAGGCCCGGCACCGTAGAGCGAGTCGAGGTCGAGGCTTGGCGAGCGCGCCTGCAAGAGCGCGGACGGCGAGACAGTGGCGTCCAACATGACGTTCGTCTTGTCGAACGTGAGATCGTGGTCCACGAACTGTCCAAGGTAGGTATACCCGGCCGGGATTTGTGAAGCGCCGCCTCCCCCTGCGGCCATCGCGTTCGCGATCTTCTTCCTATTCGCGTCCGGGAGTTGGCGGTTGATCCCGCTCGGGCCCATGCGCGAGAAGCGAAACGGGGGCGTGACCGCCTCGGCGGCGGCCGCAAGCGTCCGCGCACGGCCGCCGACGCTCTCCGTGAGGAGGCCCTCGCCAAGGACGAAGTAGCTCTCAGAGCCGTGCTTCGGGTCTTCCGCCATCGATCCTCGCGAGAGTCTCACGGGCCGTACCTAATGTCAACGGGACCGTTCGCGGGCGCGCACAGCCGATTCGACTCTTACCCGCGAGAGGGCGCGCGGAAGCGGCGCGACCAACAAGCTCCGTCCCGCCCAGGAGACGGTGCCCCGGTACGAGCGGCGAAGCGCATCACACCCGCTGTCTCACCGCGTCCTCGCGCAATCGCGCGACGGAGCTCCGAGGCGACATCAATAACGCGGTAGTCCGGGTGGCGGACGCGGACGGGCACATAGTCGACGCGCGTGACCGACGCCTCGCCGCCCGCGACACGCACCCGAAGGATCGCGATCAGGCCATCCTGTGATTCGGGCGGGCAGCAAGCAGAGTTTTGGCTTGAGATCAGGTTTCCTTCCCCAAAGACCACGAAGCGTCCGAAGCGGCGGCGGATCGGCTGCACGACGTGAGCGTGCTGGCCAACAATCGCGTCAACGACGCGATGCTTCAGAAGGTAATCGGCGAGTGACCGCTGCGCGGCCGTCGGCCCATGCACGTACTCGGCCCCCCAGTGAAAGTTCACAAGTACTAGGTCCGCGCCGTGGCGGCGCGCCCTTCGAGCGTCAGCAACGACGCGTCGTCGGGCGATCAAGTTCACGGCCCACGGCGCCGGCGGACGAAGCCCGTTCGTCCCATACGTGTAGGAAAGGAAACCAATGCGGACTCCCTCGACTCGAATCAACAGGAGCCGACGCGATTCGGCGTATGTACGGGCCGTTCCGCTCGCGCGCACGCCGACGCGCGCCAGGTTTTCGCGCGTCTTGGCTATGCCGTAGGCGCCCCGGTCGACGGCGTGGTTCGAAGCCGTCGAGCAAGCGTCCCAGCCGGTCCAGCGGATCGCATCGGCAAGCGCGCGCGGGGCGTTAAAGATCGGATAGCTCGAGGGCCGCCCGGCGCCTATCGGCGTCTCGACGTGACAGAGCGCGAGAGCTGCACGGCTTATGAT
>JAIVJE010000428.1 GCA_020200195.1 Acidobacteriota bacterium
GCTCTCGTTGAGCTTCTTGTCCGCCTGCGACTTCTCCGCAGGGTACTGAGCCATTACGACAGCAGCGCTACACACAATTGCCATACACATCGTTGTTAATACACGCTTCATGCAAATCCTCCTGAGAATTCGGTGCCGAGCTAGTAGATCTCTCAGGTTAGAGCAAGCATCGTTCCAGGGATCGGACCAGGCACTCGTGGCTGAGCCCTAACGACGCCACTGAATCAGAGCGAGTCCATTCCGCCTCGGCAGTGGACCGAGAGGGCTACTTGCCGTGTCCGAAGAACTCCGGAACATTGAGATTGTAGAATTCTGCTTCCAGGAACTCCAACGCCAGCGCGAAGTTGAGAATGGCGACGTCGTTGGCAGCGGAAGGAGTCAGGGAGAAAGTCAGAGCGGGACCGCCATTCAGGCTGGCAATGAATGGCCCCGCCAGGCTGACGACTTCCGCGATTGTCAGCGGACGCTCGAAGCTCTGCTCCTGTCCGAACACATTGACGGTAATCCGGTCATTCACCAGTGTGTTTACCCAGCCGGCGTGACGGCCTTCGATCAACGCAATTGAGCCCGCCGCCGCCAGGACACCGCGATCGAAGATGACCGGTGCTGCGCCCAGATAGGCTCCCACGCCGGTGTTCTCGAGATCCTGAGAAACCTCGAAGAACTCACGGAAGTTGGGTTGCAGCAGATTCTGAAAGGTCGGCTTCGGACGCGCATTGGATCCGAGCGCGCTCAGCAGGAATGCGACGTGGTCGTTCTCCTGCCGCTGGATGTCCCGGAAATTCAGGCGAGTCTGCGCGCCGCCGACTCCCTGGGCGCTGGCTGCGGCAGGCCAGGTCACCGCGTGGGCCGCGAGAATTCCGGCAGAGGTGGCGAGGCTTCGCCCTAGAAATGAGCGTCGCGTTGCGCGAGCCGTGCTGACGGCCGTGTCTGTCTTCGCATTGTCGGTCATGAGCTTCCTTTCCTTCCACCAATGAGTGTCGGTGAACCAATTAGGAGGTGTCGCGTCGCAAAGTGACGCCTTTTCGCCTTGCAGGACTGACCTTGAGTACTACGCTCCCCGAGCCGGCGCTGGATGTCACCTCTCGCCCGTTGCGGCCGGCGGCGCTGGGAGCCTTCCTCGAAATCCGTGAATCCAGTGGTGAGGGCTCGCGCGTAATCACCCTAGATAGTTTTCTAGGAGGAGACCGAGATGTCCGACAAGACCAAAGCCCTGCACGACCTCGTTAACAGCTCCGTCAGCCGACGTGAGTTCGCCCGCCGAACCATCAGCGGGAGTCTCATCGCCACCGGAGCGCTTGCCGCTGGAGGTGCCGCTGAGGTGTTCGCCCAGAGTATTACGGACGAGTCCATTCTGAACTTTGCGCTGAATCTCGAATACCTGGAGGCGGAATTTTACACGGTGGCAACGACCGGCCAGCGGATCGCCGACATCGGGATCGAGATAAACGGGCGCGGACGAGCCGGCGAGACGACCGGAGGCGGGCGGGTCTCGCTCGATAACACCACGCGTGTCGTCGCCGATCAGGTTGCGCTCGACGAGCAGAACCACGTGAAGTTTCTTCGCACGGCGCTGCGCGGCGCGGTCGTCGCAAAGCCGGCCATCAACCTCGAGGCGCTCGGCATCGGGTTTCGCAGTCAGACCGAGTTTCTGATTCTGTCTCGTGCGTTCGAGGATTTGGGGGTCAGTGCATACGCCGGGGCAGCCAAACTCATCGACAACGCGAACATCCTCGAGGCAGCAGCCCGCATCGCGCTGACCGAAGGACAACATGCGGGTGTGTTCCGCTATCTCATCGCGGTCGCGAACACGGCGGTGACACCGGTCGACAACAAGGACGTGCCGCCGCTGGGTTCCCCAGCGGGACGCCTGTTTCAAGTCGACGGGAATGGCTTGAGCACCATACGAACGGCTTCAGAGGTCCTGAAAGTCGCATACGGCGGTGGCACATCCGGCGGCGGCTTTTTCCCCAACGGGGTCAACGGCGACATCACCAGGGCCTGATGACCTAGGAGGCTGGGGCTGCGTCCGCTGCGGACGCGCCCCGTCTCTCCTCATCAGGCACTGAGGACGACTTTCTCACAGTTGTCTTCCTTGTTCAGGAAGATGTCGTACCCCTTCGCCGCATCGCCGAGCGGCATCCGATGCGTGATCACCATCGTGGGGTCGATCTCCCCCTTCTCGATGCGGTCGAGCAGCGGGCGCATGTAACGGTGCACGTGGCACTGGCCACTCCTGATTGTGAGCGACCGGTTCATGATGGTCCCGAGCGGAACCTTGTCCACCAGGCCGCCGTATACCCCGATCACCGAAACCGTTCCGCCGTTGCGGCAGGCCAGGATCGCTTGCCGCAGCGCGAGGGGACGGTCCGATTCCAGCATCAGGGCCTGCTTGGTCCGGTCGTACATGTATTCCAGCCCGTGGCCGTGGGCTTCCATCCCCACGGCGTCGATGCACGAATCCGGGCCGCGTCTCGCGGTCATCTCGATCAGCGTCTCGGTCACGCTGTCCACCTCCTCGTAGTTCACGGTGTCCGCGCCGCATTTCTCCCGCGCCATTGTCAGTCGGTATTCGAACCGGTCGATCGCGATCACACGCTCTGCTCCGAGCAGATACGCGCTCTTGATCGCGAAGAGGCCCACGGGACCGCAACCCCAGACCGCGACCGTGTCGCCGGGCTTGATGTCGCACATCTCGGCACCCATGTAGCCGGTCGGCAGGATGTCCGAGAGAAAGAGCACCTGTTCGTCGGAGAGCCCGTTCTCGATCTTAAGAGGTCCGACATCGGCGAACGGAACGCGTGCGAACTCCGCCTGGCCGCCGGCGAATCCCCCCGTCAGATGCGAATACCCGAAGGCGCCTGACGCCGCGTGCCCCATCATCGTTTCGGCGAGCGCGGCGTTCGGATTCGAGTTTTCGCACAAGGACCAGTAGTCGTGCTGGCAGTGCCAGCAATTCCCACAGGCAATGGTGAAGGGAACCACAACCCGGTCGCCGACCTTGAGGTTCTTGACACCATGGCCGACCTCGACCACCTCACCCATGAACTCGTGGCCGAGGACGTCTCCCTTCTTCATCGTCGGGATGAAGCCGTTGTAGAGATGAAGGTCCGAGCCGCAGATCGCGGTCGACGTGATTCGCACGATCGCGTCACGCTGGTTCAGGATCTTCGGGTCGGGCACGTTGCGCACCTCGACGCTGCCCTTACCCATCCAGCAGGTGGCTTTCATGGCCGCGCCTCCGCTTCGGGCGCCTGGGCGGCGCGCTGTTTGAGCACTCCCTGACCCGCGCCCTCGAGGTTGCCCTCGGAGCGGACGATCTCGCCGGTTTCCATGACCTGCTTGAACCGCCGCAGGTCGTCCCGAATTTGCCGGCTCGGCTCTTCGCCGAACAGCTTCGCGATGGTCGCGCCTGCGCGCCCAGCGGGCGCATCGTACAGCAGCTCCACATGCACTTCGGTTCCGCGATCGCCGGGGGCCTGCGTGAATCGCACCGCGCCTTCGTTCCGGACGTCGCTCCCAGCGAGCGAACGCCAGGCGATGAGCTCGTTCGGCCGCTCTTCGATGATCTCGGCGTCCCACTCGACAGTCTTGCCACCGGGAGCCTTCGCGACCCAGTGCGATCGTCCGCCATCGGCAGCCTCCACCATCTCCAAGTGCTGCATGAAGCGGGGCAGGTTCTCGAGGTCGCGCCAGAACTGGTAGACATCCTCACGCGGACGGTTGACAGTTACGCCTTTTTTCACGTGCAACATGAGATCCTCCTCCGGTGCTCGTCACCGCTTCTGCATGAATCCTCGTTTCAATCCAGCCGCCGCGACCTGGACGGCATCCTTCGCCTTGTCGACGACAGCGCCCATGCCGAAGAACTCGTGCGCGACACCGTCGTAGTTGCGGACGGTCACGTCGACGCTGGCAGCCTTCAGTCGCTCCCCGAGCATCTACCCCTCTGAGCGCAGCGGATCGATCCGGGCAGTGATGATTGTGGTCGGCGATGCCGCAGCTGCGCGGCGCCGAAGGGACCAAGCTCACGCTGAACGAGCAATCATCGTCCATTGCCGGCGTGGGCCCGCTGAGTCGCCGCGAGCTGGGCCGCGCGGTGTCTGTCTTCGGGAC
>JAIVJE010000429.1:0-4774 GCA_020200195.1 Acidobacteriota bacterium
GAACAGTGGAACGCGGCGCGCATGTTCCAGCCTCTCCTCGTCGCCGAGCGCGTGCGCACGCTCGAGGCGAGCCGCGCCGCGATCCTCTTTATCGACGAGACGCAGGTGAAGCTCAACGCGGGTGCAGTCCTGACCATTCGCGAAGTGAGACGCGCCGGCGGAGGTCCCACGGCGCTCGAACTGAGCCGGGGAGAAGGCTGGTTCCGCACCAAGAACCCTCGCAGCGGCCTTACGATCCAAACCCCCGCAGCAGCGGCCGCCGTGCGTGGCACCGAGATCAATCTGCGTGTGGGTGCCGCAGACGAAACGGTGCTGACGGTAGTCGAGGGATCCGCAGAATTCTCGAACGCCCAGGGCTCCATTCTGGTGAACGCCGGAGAAGAGGGCACGGCCCGCCCGGGTCAGGCGCCGACCAAACGCGTCATTCTGAATCCAGATGATGCGGTGCAGTGGGCGCTCTACTATCCCGCGCAGATCGCATGGCGCGATCTTCCGGCGGCGGCACGAGCCGGCACCGCGGCCGCCGGATTCGAGCGCCTTCGCGCGGGCGATGCGGCGGCGGCACTGCAGGCCTTTCAAACTGGCGCCGCTGGCGACATCTGGTCCCGGATTGGCGTGTCGATGGCGTACCTCGACGCTGGTGACACCGAACGAGCGCGCCAGGCACTGGCAGACGAGAGCGGCGCTGCGGGTGACGCGGCAACCGAACGTCGGGCACAGCTCGCGGCGGTGGCGCTCGCGACGGGTGATATCGCGGCGGCACGGCGCGAGATCGATGCCGCACTGGCACAGGATTCCACCGCGGTCCGCCCGCTCGTCCTCCTGTCTTCCCTCGAGCTGCGCCAGAATCGGCCTGACGCGGCGCGCGCGGCAGCCGAACGCGCGCTGACCGCGCACCCCGAATCTGTCGGCGCGCTGGTCGCGGCAAGCGAAGCCGCGCAGAGCCGTTTTGACCTGAGGGCGGCGCGGGCGTATCTGGATCGCGCGATTGCGCTCGACGACCGCGACCTGCACGCGCTGGTCAATCGGGCGCGGATCCGATTCGGGACCGACGATACGAAGGGCGCCAGTGAAGACGCCGACCGCGCGGCGGCGGTATCCGCGAATGACCCGCAAGTCCGATCGCTGCGCGGGTTCATCCACCTCGCGGAAGGACGCGTCGCGGCAGCACGGTCGGACTTCGAAGCCGCGGCGCAGGCGGACGTGGAGTTCGGCGAGCCGCACCTCGGTCTCGGGTTGACGCACTTCCGAAGTGGACGCGTCGACGACGGTCTGCTCGAAATGCTGACGGCCACGCTGCTCGAGCCGAAGGTCGCGCTCTATCAGAGTTATCTGGGCAAGGCGTATTACCAGGCGCGGCGAGTTCCCGAGGGTTTGTCGGCGCTCGCCTCCGCCAAGCGCCTCGATCCACGCGACCCGACACCCTGGCTGTACGCGAGCTTCTACCTGCGCGATCAAAACCAGCAGGTCGACGCGCTCAACGAGCTGCGGCACGCCATCTCGCTCAACGATCATCGCGCGGTCTACCGCAGCCGGCTGCTGCTCGATCGGGATCTGGCGACCAAGAACGTCAGCCTCGCGGAAATCTATCGACAGCTCGGGTTCGAGGCGTGGGGTGCGTACGAAGCGCTCAACTCGCTGGAAACCGACGTGACCAACGCAAGTGCGCATCTGTTCCTTGCCGACACCTATCTCAGGCTGCCGGATCGCAACGAAGGCGCCAGCAGCGAGCTGCTCCAGTACTTTCTCTACGCGCCGGTGAACCGGAATTCGTTCAACAACTTTGCCGAATACACGGCGCTGCTGGAACAGCCCCGGCGTCAGTTCACGGTGACCTCCGAAACCGGCAGCCGCGAGCGCGCCTTCGGCAACCTCAATCACCGCTCCGGCAACGAGCGCTTTGCGTCCCTCGCGTTCTTCCAGGCCGCGCGCCAGGAAGGGTCCCGTACCGCCAAGGAAGACGATCGGACGCAGGGCTTTTTCCAGGGGAAGCTGGCGCTCGGCCGCCGCAGCGACCTGTTCTTGAGCTTCAGCATTGTTCGTGACAATGCGGGCGGCCCGGAAAACATTCCGCGGCTCTTCGGTTCCGAGACGGCGACGCCGGTGATTCTCCGGCAGTTCACAACGACCCCGAACCGGACCCAGACGACCCGTTTCAACGATACCGAGACGGCGCTCGGTCTCAAACACCAGTGGCGTCCGGGGTCGACGCTGACGGCCTCGGTGCGGTACGACGAGTTGGAGCAGGCTGACGAACGGCCCGGCGCAACGACATCGCGGTGCCGCGGCTTCGATCTGACGCCGTTTGGTGCGCACTCCGACGGCAGGACCTCGAACAAATTCCGGACGGTCGACGCCCAAATCCAGCAGGCCCTCCGGTTCGGGCGGCACCAGGTGCTTGTCGGGCAGCAAGTCCTGCGCGTGGACAAGACCGATCGCTGCTCCGAAACTCTGACGATCGATGCAAGCGGCGAGTCGTTGAACTTCGACCTGCCCCAAGCCGGCGACGATTCCGCCGAGATCACTTATGTGCGGGACGAAATCCAGGCCACCCGCTGGCTGCACGCCTCGTTGGGTTTCGCATATCAGCAGATGAAGTACCGGGACATCGGAGCGGAGCGGACGTTCGATATCGATCAGTGGAATCCACGGGTCGGAGTTTCCGCGCGCATGTCTCGAACCACCGTCTTCAGGGCCGCGGCGTTCCGCGAGCTGAGCACGAACATCCTCGGCGCGAACATTGCGCCGCCGACCGTGGCGGGTTTCGTCATCGCGAGGAACGAGTTTCCCACGTCCCATCGCAAGGAGTACAACGTGTCTTCGTCGACAACGAACTGATTCGCCTCGGTGCCACGGCGTTCGCCAGATACGACAATCTGGCCCGTGTCGGGGTGAATGCGATTCATCCCCGCGGGCTGTTCGTGCGGATTACCGGCAGCCACGTGTCGCAGCGGTTCACCGAGACCAGCATTACCGGGCTTCCAGAGAGCAACTTCGTGGTGGCGGACCTCGAGGTCAACTACGAGTTTGCCGGGAAGCGCGGCCTCGCTGGCCTGCAGCTCACCAACGTGTTCGACAGAGAGTTTGCCGCTGTGATTGAAGGCATCTCGGTCGACAGAATCGCTCCGTATCGACGCGCAATCGCCTCGCTGCGGTGGCGCCTCTGGTAGGTGCCAGCCGGCTGCGCGCGTTTCTCCTCCCCGAACGCGGCGTGCTCCTGCCGCGTCCGTACGCGACGGTGGCGGCTGCAGGCGTTGTCCTTGGTGTGGTGCTCGGGTTTACGGAGCCAGTCCAGCGCGTCGAGTGGAATCTCTACGACCTCTATGCACGCCGCCTCGCCCGCAACCGCGATCCTGCGCCAGGGATCGTCGTTGTCGCCATCGACGAACCGTCGTTTACCGAAGTGGGCCTCCCATGGCCCTGGCCAAGGTCCCTCCACGGCACGTTGATCGACGCGCTCGCGGCAGGTGGCGCCAAGACCATCGCGTTCGACATCCTGTTCGACGTTCCCGCCGCAAGTCCTGATGACGACGCCGCGCTGGCCGAGGCCATGCGGCGCGCGGGGAATGTCGTGCTCGCGAGCGATCAAGCCGTCATCGACGATCGCAGCTACTCGCTGACTCAGTGGTCCGACCCCATCCCGGCGCTGTCGGCGGCGGCCGCTGGAGTCGGCGTGGTGCGCATCCCCTACGATCGCGACGGCGTCCTTCGCCGTGCGGTACTTACCATCGAAGGTCGGCCGTCACTCGCGGTGGCGGTTGCTTCTCGGGAACCCGGGTTCCAGCAGCCGCCACGGCCTGAGCTTTCGAGACTGTTTCAGTTCAATGGCGAGCCACGCCGGGGAGTCGTCACCGTTTCGTACTACCAGGCGCTCGACGCCCGGCAGTCCCTGCCTGGCGACATCTTCACAGACAAGCACGTGCTGGTGGGACGGTCACTGGCCGCGACGACGATCGACGAGCATGCGGATCACTTCGAAACTCCCGTCGCCGTGCGCATGGCGGGCGTGGAGGTGCATGCAACGATCCTGGACGCACTGAAGCGCGGCAGATTCATCGCCGACCCATTTCACCACTGGGGGCTGCTGCTGGCGCTCGGTGTCGCCGCCGGTGCGATTGTGTCCGCGGCGTTGTACAAGCTCGGCCCGATCGCCGCGCCGTCGATAGCGGGAGGCGCAATAGCCATGCTTCTTGGCATCGGATACATCGCACTGGCCCGCGGCGTGCGACTGCCCGTCGTCGCGCCCTCAGTGGCGATCGCCGGCGCGTATGCGTTGACCGCCGCGTATCGGTTCGGGCTGGTGACGAGCGAGCGGCGCCTGATCAAACGGGCTTTCCAGAACTACGTTGCACCCGCCATCGTCGAGCAAATGTTGAACGACCCGTCGCGGCTGAAGCTCGGCGGCGAGGAGTATGAGGTCACGGTGTTGTTCAGCGACCTCGAAGGATTCACCACGCTGTCCGAGCATCTGGCGCCGGCACAGTTGAGTGCGCATCTCGGCGGCTACTTCAAGGAGATGCTCGACTTGCTTCTCGCAGAGCGAGGGACGCTCGACAAACTGATCGGCGACGCGATCATGATGTATTTCGGGTGCCCCATTCCCGATCCGCGCCATCCCATAGAGGCGTGTCGCGGTGCGCTGGCAATGCAGCGGCGTATGGTGGCGCTGAACGCGCAGTGGGGGCAACAGGGCCTGCCGCGGCTACGGACTCGGGTCGGGATCAACACGGGACGAGCGGTCGCGGGCAACATGGGGACCGACACGATCTTCAAC
>JAIVJE010000429.1:4916-15862 GCA_020200195.1 Acidobacteriota bacterium
AAGTACAGCCGATCGCCATCCACGAAGTCGCCGCCGAAGCCGGCGCGCTGAAAACCGGCCGGCGTGATGTATTCGACCGGTACGCGGAAGCCCTGACGCTGTATCGAGAGGGGCGTTGGGCGGCGGCGACCGCGGCATTTCAGCGTGTCCTCACGCTGGACCCAGAGGATGGTCCCAGCCTCACGATGATGTCCCGGTGCGCCTATTATCTCGAGCATCAGCCGGAAAGCTGGGACGGCGTGCACGTCATGAAAACGAAGTAGCGTTACGGGCGTGACATAGCAGGACGTCGCGCCACGAACAGCTTGACCAGCACGAACCCCGCCACGAAGCCGCCGATATGCGCCATGTACGCCACACCCGAGGTCTCGTCCGTCTGCGCCATCGATCCGATGCCATTGATGAACTGAAGCACGATCCACATCCCCAGCATGAACACGGCCGGCACAGTAACGATGCCACCGCGCGTGAGCACGCGGACGCGGTTGCGCGGGAAGAGCAGCATGTAGCCGCCGAGCACGCCGCTGATCGCGCCTGACGCGCCGATGCTGGGCACTGGTGACTGGAGGTTGAAGAGAATGTGCGCAGCGCTCGCGACGAGACCGCATATCAGATAGAACAGCAGGAATCGCACCGCACCCATGGCGCGCTCGATGTTGTCCCCAAAAATCCAGAGGAACAACATGTTGCCGCCGATATGCATCCAGCCCGCGTGGAGGAACATCGACGTCAGGAGGGTGGACCAGAACGGCGTCGCGATGAGTGGCGGCAGGTCGCGCTGCATGGAATATTCGCGCGGCACGATTCCCCACGCCTCGATGAACGTCTGGAGTGCCGCCTCAGAACCGCGCCCCAGCTCGAGAAAGAACGCCATGATGTTCAGCGCGATGAGCACGTACGTGATTATCGGCAAACGGCCGCCGCGCTCGTCGTCATCTCCGATTGGAAACATGCCGATCCTCCTCAGAAAACGCCGGATACGACGCGCCGATCCCGCTTGGGGCCCGTTGAAGGCGAGCGAACGCTTGATGCCGACCAGGTCTCAATCCGGATTGATATACCGGTACAGCAGCCGAATCAGCGTATATGCGCGCGGCATGGTCTCCGCCGAAAACGCAATCGTATCGGGGGCGGGACGCTGCATTCCCGGAAGATTCTCGGCGACCTCGGGGATGAACGGCTCGCGGAACTGCAGCTCCACTTTATAGACGGCCTCGCGCACCGCGTTGATTCTGCGCGCTGCGCTTACTGCATCGCGCGCCGCGGTTTCGATTTCGCGGTGGACGTCCGCCAGTGGGCGTAACTCGACTGCGCGCGGGTTAATCGCCCGTTTGACGGAAACCGTGCGCGCGCCTGTGGCGACCATCGCCACCTGTTTCACCGCGACGTCATCTCCGGTTACCAGTACGATGGGCACACCGTACCACGCCGCGACGAGGGTATTCAGGCCGCCCTCGCCGAGCGACCGGCCGTTGACCCGCACATCGGCGACGACCCCGCTGCCGGTGTGCGCGAACAGGCCGCTCGGGCTGCCGGCCTGTGCGTGATAGCCGATGAAGATCGCGGCGTCGAACGACTCGTCCAGCCCTTCCATCATGCCGGAGCGTTTGAAGCTGTGGCTGATCAGCCGTGCGCCCGGCTCGAGATCCTCCAGCCGCAGATTGCGCATGCTTCCGTGAGAATCGTTGACGACGATCTCAGAGGCTCCGCCCGCCCGTGCGCCACGAATCGCGGCGTTCGCGTCGTCGGCCATCAGCTTGCGCGACCGGTTATATTCAGCGCCGGTGGCGGCGAGCTGGTCCGATCCGGAGATCCCACTGATCCCCTCCATGTCGACCGAAATGAAGACCTTCTTCCGGGCTTGTCCCGCCATCGTGACTGAGGCGAGCGCGACCAGCGCGAAGGCGGCGACGACAGGTCGATTCATCATGGGTTGGAGAATACCGCAGGGGTCAGGTCTTGACTCCCCACTTTCTGCACGATCTGACGTGACCCCATCTGCGATACGATGCAGGCTTCATCGATCAACACGCGAGTCTGCAAGGAGGCTTCGACATGTCCGACCGGACCTTGACCAGGGTCAATCTCATCGGCCTTACCGTCATCCTTGCTGTGCTCGCGGCGCCGCCGACGGCGGCCCAGTCGTACCGCGGGCTGGCGCTGCCGCTCGGAACCTACGTCATCGATGCCACGCTCGCAGGCTTCGGCAGAGCGGTACGTCAAGCGGTGCCGCTCGCCGTCGGCCAGTCGGTACGCATCGACTTCACCCTTGCGCCCGCCGGGCTGAAGGAGGAAGTCAGTGTAATGGGGGGATCGCCTATCGTCGAGACCACCCGGTCGGAACAGACCGCGCTCATCGACGAGAAGGCAGTCGGGAATCTGCCGATCAACGGCCGCAACTTTCTGGATTTCGTCAAGCTCGCACCCACGGTTGGCATCGTCCAGGGGCCCGACGGCGCGGAACTCAGCATCAACGGCCAGCGCGGGATATATAACAACGTGATGATCGACGGCGCTGACGCCAACAATCCGTTCTTCGGCGAGCAGCGCGGGGGCCAGCGCCCGAAGTACATCATCAGCCTCGAGGCGGTAAGGGAATTCCAGGTGATTACCGACGGCGCCTCGGCGGAATTCGGGCGGTCGGCTGGCGGATTCGTCAACATGGTCACCAAGAGCGGCACCAACCGCACGACTGGCACGGGCTTCTACTTCGGCCGCTACGGCGCCCTCCTCTCAGAGAATTCGGACGGCACAAAAGACGACGACTTCAGTCAGCATCAGTTCGGCGGATCGCTGGGCGGCCCACTGCAGAAGGACCGCGCGTTCTATTTCGTCTCGTGGGATCAGAACGAAGAGAAGCGCACGAAATCGAAAGCGGCGTTCGATGATCCCGCCATCAATCCGAACGGCGAGGGACGACGGCTGCTGAACATTCTCGCGAGCCGGTTCACTTTGCCCAACGAAGGGGGTGAGGCGAACCCGATGCCCCAGACCAACGACGCGCGCGTGTTCCTGGGCAAGGTGGATCTGAACGTCGCGTCGGGTCATCAGGCCAGCGCCCGTTACGCGTACTCGTGGTCGGAACAGCTCAATGGCACCTTCGACGTCCCGACGTGGACCAACAGCGCGAACGGCATCGAAGGCGATCGCAGCCATTCGATCGTCGGCCAGTTCAACAGCACATTCGGGTTGACGATCAACGAGGCGCGCGTGCAGTACGCCCGCGAGCCGCGGCCGCGGCCCTACACGGGTCCGGACCTCCCGGATACGGCGATCGGCAATTTCCCTGGCGGCGCGGATCGCTCGTTCCGATTTGGCCGGCCGTTTTTTCTCCCGGTCAATGACGCAACCGACCAGCGCTTCCAGGCGGCCGACAGCATGACCCTCGTGCGCGGCGCCCACGCGACGTCAGCGGCGGCTCTCTCGTCGTTCGTCCTCTACCTGCAGCGCGTGCCGCTCGGCGGCCGATCGATCGAAGACTCCGGCCGTCAGAGCATTCCGGTCTGGGAGCCGGCGGCGTTCATACAGGACAAATGGAGCATCCGCCCGAACCTTACGGTGAACGCCGGCCTGCGGTGGGAAGGGCACAATTCACCACCGATGCTGACGCCCCCCTCGGAGACGCCCTTCGCGCGGTACTTCAACGATGCCAGGTTCCCCACAGATACTGGTGAGATTCCAGACGACTGGAGCGGCTGGCAGCCCCGGCTCGGCGTCTCGTGGGATCCGACTGGCGACGGCCACACCGTGGTCCGCGGTACGGCTGGCCTCTTCAAGGCCCGAACGCCCGGCCTGGTCTGGGCCAACCCCCGCACCGCTAACGGCGTCATCTTCGCGACCTATACCGGCGTCATCGTGCCGGGCTCGAACTTTGGCGTACCGACTTTCCCAAATACTGTGCCCACGGCCGGCTTCGCCAACGTAAACCCGGGCATCTCCGTCGTCGACAAGGATTTCAAGAATCCGCAGAGCCTCCAGCTCAGTGCCGCGGTCGAACACCAGGTGATGCCGATGCTCGCAGTCGGCGCGGCGTTCAATTACGCGAAGACGAAATACCTCAGTCGATTCACCGATCCGAACGTGGATTTCTCATTCACGAACAACGCCGAGGGGCGGCGCATCTATGCCGGCACCGGGTCGCCGAACCGTCCGTTTCCAACGCTCGGGCAGGTTCTGACGACCGAAAGCACCGGCAAGAGCGATTACAAGGCGCTCGTGCTGACGGTGAACAAACGCTACAGCGATCGCTGGCAGCTCCAGGGCAATTGGGTCATCTCCGAAGACAAGTCCGACGATGACAACGAGCGGGATCCGTTTACAGTGCGGTACGCCGACCTCCTGGATCTGGAGTCTGAGTACAGCCTGTCAGACCGTCACAGCCGTCACCGGATGAACGTATTCGGACTCTTCGATCTGCCTGGAGATGTGCAGTTCACGACCCTCGTGCAATACCGCTCGCCGAATCCGACAACCGGCGCGGATCTGGTCGGACAGGACGTCAACAACGACGGGCAGGCGAACGACCGTCGGTACGTCAACGGCCGCGATGTCGGGCGGAATCAGAACGAGAAGGACAACAAGTTCTTCACCGTGGACATGCGCGTCGCCAAGCTGTTCAGCTTGGGTGGCAGCCAGTCGATCGAGGCCATCTTCGAAGTGTTCAACCTCACGAACAGCGACAACAACATCGTGTCGCAGATCAGCGGTGGGCTGTTGTTCGATTTCAGCGGGACGATTCGAAGCGGCACGGGCGATCCGCGGCAGGCCCAGGTCGGCGTACGGTTCCGCTTCTGATGAGGCGCCGCGGTCGTGAAAAAAGTGGGCGTTCAAGACTTGACCCCGGTAAAGTACCGGGATGAACAGACGAACGCTCGCGTTCCTCATCTGTGGAACTTTGGCACCGCCCGCCCTGGCGGCGGCAGGTACGGTCAACGGCGTCTCCGTCGCTCCCGCCTCGGCGGTCGCCGGCACGCCGGTCTCCGTGACCGTCACCGGCACCAACCCCTGTGGCGCGGCGCACATCCACTACGGTGACGGCGAGGCCGTCACCTACGCGATTACGGGCCTGCCGACGGCCCAGACGCACGCGTACAACAAGCCCGGCGCCTACACGATCACCGCAACCGGGATGGGGAACTGCGACGGCCAGGCCACGACGACGGTGACGATCACGGCGCCGCCCGCTCCACCACCGCCGTCGCCGGCCGCACCGCGCATCACCAGCGTCGAGATGGTCCCGAGACCCGGACGAGTGGGAGACCCTGTCGCCATCACAGTGAACGGCACGGGCTCCTGCTCGTACGAAGTGCATTACGGCGACGGCAACGCGCAGGAAGTCACCGGGTCGCTTCCCCAACAGTTCAAGCACACGTACGGGCGCGCCGATACCTTCACGGTGATCGTGAAGCCCACGCCGCCGTGTAGCGGCAAGTTTACCGAGCAGCTTCAGGTCCTCGATCGAGACGCCGGCATCCCGCGCATCGTTCGGCTTCTCGTCGCACCGGCTCCGGTGGATGCCGGTCAACCCGTATCGATTGCAGTCGAGGGCACGGGCGCGTGTGGCTACACGATGGACTACGGCGACGGCAACTCGGAGCCACGCTCGGGCGAGCTGCCGCAGCGGCTGCGGCACACCTACAACGCGCCAGGGACCTACATGCTGATCGCGACGCCTGACGCGCCGTGCACGGGCGCCGGTCGTGTGCGCCTGGTGGTTCGCGGCAGCTCGGCGGAGGCGGGCGTCAGCGCCATCGAGGTCACGCCCAATCCGGTGCCGGCGAACAGACCCGTGAACATACTGATCGAGGGAGCTGGGAATTGCCGGGTCGCCATCGACTTCGGGGACGGCAATACGCAGACCGTGTCCGGCACGCTGCCGCGCGCCGTTTCTCACGTGTATGCGGCCCCGCGCAGGTATGCCATCGAGGCGCAGGCGGAAGCGCCGTGCACCGGCCGCACGCACGCGGAAGTCGAAGTCCGGCGACGAAGACGATAGTCTGCGTTACAGGATAATGCGGCGCGACGCGCCCCACATGCGGGTCGCTACTGGCTACTTGCTCTTCAACGCGGACGCGATCTGACCGAGCGTCGCGCGCTCCTCCGCGGAGATACTTCCCACTCCAAGAATCCCGCCCGACGCCGACGCGATGCGTTCGCAGTACTTGATGAGATCGTCCGCACTCAGGTCGCTGCGCTCGTCAGAGGGGCTGTCGAGCATCGCCCGGATCAGCCGTGTGGCCCTCGTAAAGACGTCGGCGCTCGGCCGACGGTCCATCCACTCTGCAAGACGAAGATCCGCGGCGGAGCTCTGCTCGATGCCGCGCGAGCGGGCGAGCTGCACGAGCAGTTTCCGCTCGGCGTTGCTGACGCCGCCTTCGGCCCACGCCACCTGGAGAATCGGTACGAGCGGCAGCAAACCGATGGTTGACGGCGTGAACCCCAGCTCTTCGAGATCGCGCAGCAGCGCCGGATCGTGGAGGCCCGTCTTGGCTTCGAGCTGACGTCGCATCTCGTCGGCGCCACTGGCCCGGCGCATCCGCTCGATCAACTCACGATCCCGCTTACGGAAGTACTCCTCCTCGCGCGCGCGCGCGTTGTCGGTGATTCCGTCGTGCTCGGCCATGGGGCCTCCTGCCGACCATCCTAACATTCTGCGCGTGGCCACGCCGCGGCTCCGATCGGTCGGCGCCAGTCCTCCCGGTTCGCTTATGCTACGCGCATGGCTGACAGACTGAGGCAGATGGTCTCGACAGCGATGCTGACCGTGTCGGCGGCGGCGCTCGCGGGGCCGAGCGCGGCGATTGTGGGGCACGGCGCGCCGCTCAAGGTGATGGTCGGAGGGACACTCATCGACGGCTTCGGCGGTCCTCCCCTCCGTAACAGCGTCATCGTCATCGAGGGCGAACGAATCACGGCGGTGGGCCAGGTCGGGACGCTTGCCGTGCCGGGCGGTGCGGAAATCATCTCGACCGAGGCGCGATCTCGGCGCCCCACTCGAGGCCAGCATCGCCGTTCGCGATCGGATTAGAACCGGCAAGATCCCCGGTCCCACGCTGTATGTATCCGGCCCGTTCATCCAGCACGCGCCGTATCCCGGCACGGAGCTGTTCCGCTGGGGCGTCAGCGGGGTTGCTGACGCGCGGGGGAAGGTGCGGCGGCTTGCGGACGCAGGCGTGGACTGTATCAAGCTGATCGATCAGGACCAGATGACGGTCGACGAGGTTCGCGCGGTCGTCGACGAAGCGCATGCGCGTCGTCTGATGGTCGTCGGCCATGCCCATCGACCGGAGGAGATTCGTCGCGGACTGGCTGCGGGTGTGGACAACTTCGAGCATACCGGCCTGTCAAGCGCGCCGGAGTACCCGGAAGACATCATCAGGGGGATCCAGGAGCGGACCGCGCAGATGAACCGCGGTCCCCTCTTCTGGACGCCGACGATCGAAGGACTCATGAACTACGAGTCGCTCCGCGACAACCCGGAACAGCTCGACGATCCGGCGTGGCAGGTCGGGCTGACGCCGGAGATCATTGCCGACATTCGGAAGTCGATCGCGAATCCCGACCGCCTGCCGTACTTTCAGCTCACGCCGATCCGGCGACCGACGCTGGCGCGCAAGTTCAAGCAGCTCGGAGACGCCGGCGTCGTGATGCTGGTCGGGACGGATAGCGGAATCCCGATGAAGTTCCACAGCCAGTCCACGTGGCGCGAGCTGGAGGCGTGGGTGAACCAGCTCGGTGTCAATCCGATGCAGGCAATCCGTGGCGCGACGTACTGGCCGGCGGTGGCGATGAAGGCGGACCGCGACAGCGGCACGGTCACCCCCGGCAAGTACGCTGACGTCATCGCGGTGCGCGGCGATGTCCTGCGGCACATTGCGCTCCTGCAGCGCGTCGATGTCGTGGTCAAGCACGGCGCCCGCTACAAGTAGACGTTTGAACACAGGGAGCTCACGATGAACCGCCGAGATTTCTCCCGCCTCTTCGCGCTGGGTGGATCCGCCGCGCTGCTCGCACGTGATGGCACGGCGTTGACTGTTACCCAAGCGCCGCGCCCCGCACCTGCGGCGCCCGACGAACGGTTCTGGAAAGACGTGCGCGACCAGTTCGTGATGCCGTCTGGCTACGTCTTTCTGAATGCCGCAAATATCTGCCCGTCTCCGTTGCGCGTTCTTGACGCGTACTTCGACGGGACCCGCGCGGTCGAGCGTGACCCGTCGTCGCAGAACCGGCAGAAGACGAAAGATGGCCGTGAAGCCGCGCGCCGCGCGCTCGCCGCCTACCTGCGCGTCACGCCCGAGGAAATCGTGATTACCCGGAACACCAGCGAATCCAACAACCTCGTGTCGAGCGGCCTCGATCTCAAGGCGGGAGACGAGGTCCTCATCTTCTCGGACAATCACCCGAGCAATCACGCCGCCTGGCATCTGAAGGCCGAGCGATTCGGCTTCAGCGTGCGGGCCGTCGAACAGGTCAACCCGCATCCCGGCGCTGATTATTACCTCGAGGCTTTTCGGCGGGCGATCACGCCGAAGACGCGCGTCGTCGCGTTCACGCACGTCACCGCGTCCGTCGGCGATGTGCTCCCGGCCGCCGAGTTGTGCCGGCTTGCGCGGGAGCGGGGCGCGCTGTCGCTCGTGGATGGCGCGCAATCATTCGGCGTGCTCGACGTCAACGTTGCCGAGATGCAGCCGGATTTCTTCACCGGCAGCGCGCACAAGTGGCCGTGCGGGCCGAAGGAGACCGGCGTCCTGTTCGTGAACAAGGCGGTCCACGACCGCATCAAACCCAGTATCGTCAGCCTGTATCCTGGTGACGTCGGCATTTCGCGGACGCTCGAAGCGTTCGGTCAGCGCGACGAACCCGCGATGATCGGGTTTGCGGAGGCGCTCGCACTGCAGACCACCATCGGACGCGCGGCGATCGAGCGCCGATCGCGTGAGCTTGCGCACATGCTGATCGCGGGCCTGAGCCGTATCAGCGGTGTGAAGGTGTGGACCTCCATCGAACCGGATCGTGCCGCCGCCGTCGTCTCGTTCCTGCCGGGCGACATCGACCCGCGAAAGCTCCACCAGGTCCTGTACGAGACCGAACGCATCGTATGTGCGACGCGGACCGGGGCGGACCGTGGCGGGCTGCGGTTCTCGCCACATTTCTACAACCTGCAGTCCGATATCAGTCGCACCATCGAGGCCGTACAACGTCACGTCAGGAGCGGCGTCTAGCCCCAAAAGATGTCTCGGCAGTGCCCGTACTCGCTCACTTGATTCCAACCGTGGTTTCGCAGGATTATTTGCGTTTGCGGGCGCACCCCACTACAGTGAACCCCGCGCGCCGGCCTCGCGTAAGGAATGGACAATCTGACGTGTTCCGGCGATCCAGGCCCGAGGGCCAGGGAGGCTGTATGAATCGTGTGTTGATAGGGATGGCATGTGCGCTGTTCGCCGGGTCGGTGGCTCATGCGACGGCGGGCGGCCAGGGAACGAAGTCGGTACAGGGCACCATTTCGGCGCTGACCACGTCGTCGATCACCGTCAAGGTCAAAGATCAGGAGATGACGTTCGTCATCGATCCGAAGACGGATGTCGTCGCAAAAGGGGGCGCCACGCAGACGCGTGCGGCCCAGGCGGCGGGCAAGCCGGGCGCGGTGATCACCGACATCCTGAAGATCGGCCAGGGCGTCGAGGTGAAATACAAGACCGACGGCATGCTCGCGTCGAGCATCCGCGGCCTGTCGGGTACGCCGTCCGGGTCGACGTCGACTGACAATCCCACGCTCCACGCCAACGGCGTCGTCACGGCCGTGAACGGCACGTCGCTGACCGTCAAAGGCTCGGGCGGCGAGTGGACGTTCGTGATCGACGAGAAAACGCGGGTCACCGGAACCGGCGCGGGCACCAAGACGCGCGAGAAGAAAGCGGCGGGCGAGAAGACCACGATCATGGACTTCGTGGCGATGGGCGACACGGTCGCCGTCACGTACCACGACATGAGCGGCACCAAGCACGCGTCGGCCGTGCGCGTGACCAAGAAGGGCAGCACCAACTAATCTCGACGATCCCCAGTCGTGATTCGCGAAGACCGGGACTCCCCGGCTTCGCGGATCCGGCGCGTCATCACTGCTCGCTGCGCTCTTCCGCGACGACACGCCGACGTCACACACGACGCATACGCTAGGGTGATTGAAATGCGACCCGCGCCAGCGCCCGTCCGCAACCATTCGGACGCTGAGCGGTCGCGCTTGACCTGCCACCATCGCCCATGTTTTCATCCGCAGTGTGTCATCTGTCAGGATGGCCATCCCCACTGGAGATTCACAAATGAAATGCCTGATTGCTGCGCTGGTGCTCGTGTGTGCCGCCGCCGCTCCTGCCCGTGCGCAATTCGAAACCGCTTCGGTCGTCGGCGTCGTCCGCGATAACACCGGCGGCGTGATCGCCGACGCCACCGTGACGCTCACCAACGTGGCGACCGGCGTCAGCCAGACGAAGAAATCCGACGGCAGCGGGATCTTCGAATTCCCGACGATCCGGATCGGTACCTACCTCGTGACCGCCGAGAAACAGGGTTTCTCGGTCGCTGTGGCCGACAACATCGTCGTCGCGGTCGGCGCTCGACAGCGTGTCGAACTGACGATGCAGGTAGGACAACTCACTGAGCGGGTGGAAGTGGTCGCGGCGTCGACGCGGCTGGAGACCGACACGAGCCAGCGCGGCCAGATCATCACCGGCGATCAGACCCGTGCGCTGCCGCTGAACGGCCGCGAGTATTCGTCGCTCGCGCTGCTCACGACGGGCGTCAGGCTGTCGGCGCTGAATACCGGCGGTGCGACTCCGCGGGAGGGGTCCTTCAACGTGAACGGCCTGCGCAGCACGTTCAACAACTTCCTCATCGACGGCGTGGACAACAACGCGTATGGCACGAGCAACCAGGGCTTTTCCAACCAGGTC
>JAIVJE010000143.1:0-4104 GCA_020200195.1 Acidobacteriota bacterium
AGCATGGGCAGCGTGAACAAAGTGATTCTGGTCGGAAACCTCGGTCGCGACTCCGAGTTGCGCTACACGCCGGGTGGATCACCCGTGGCGACGCTCAATCTCGCGACGACGGAAGTGTGGAACGACAAGGCCGGCCAGAAGCAGGAGAAGACCGAATGGCACCGGGTGGTGCTGTGGGGGAAGACAGCCGAGAGCCTGAACGAGTACCTCGTCAAGGGCAAACAAATCTACGTCGAGGGCCGCCTGCAGACGCGCCAGTGGGACGACAAGGACGGGAACAAGCGCTATACGACCGAGATTCGCGGCGACCGGATCGTGCTCCTCGGTGGTGGCGGTGGCGGACGACAGCAGAGCCGCGGCGCGGCGGCGCCCGGAGTGGACGACCCGATGGCCGAGCCCGTATCTGAACTCACCGACGACGATATTCCGTTCTGACGTCAGGGCTGTTCGAGCTTCGCTCGATTCAGCCGTTCCAGCGCCTGCCGGGCGAGAGTGACCTCGGTCGTGGTGGGCGGGTATTTCGCGATGACGGTGTCGTACGCCTTTCGCGCGAGGTCTACACGACGAAGACCTTCGTAGCTCAGACCGAGCTTGTAGTACGCCGCCGGAACGCTGTCGGACTGGGGGTAGTCTGAAATCACCTTCTGGAACGAGGTCACCGCCTCCGCGTATTTCCCCTCCGCGAACAGCGAGTTACCGATGTTCAACTGCGCATCGTCGGCGCGATCGGTCCGCGGGAACATTTTGATGTAGGTCTCGAAACCAAGGACGGCGAGGTCGTAATGCCCACCGGTGTAGTCCGCGAACGCGTTGTCGTACATGCGCGCGGGTGAGACGTTCGGCGGTGGCCCGGAGGTGGCGGCCGGCGGGTTCGTGGTGCCCGTGGCCGGCGGTGTCCCCGCGCCCGGATCGCCGCTCGCCGGATCTCCAGCCGGCACCATGGCGGTCGCGGGCGGCGGCATCGACGCGACGGCCTGGCGAAGCGCTTCCATCTCCTGCGTCATGGACGACAGCCGGACGTTGGTGTCGTCCGCCTTTTCGCGCAGGATCCGCATCGTGTCGCCGACGCTGTTGATCAGAAGGTTCTGATCCGCGAACGCCTTGCGCGTCACACCTGCTTCGTCGTTGAGCTTTGCCGTCACCGTCTTCAGCGTGTCGGCGAGCCCGCCGAGCATCTGCTGGAGCTGTTGCTGCTGCTCCTGCAGCATGCGGATCTCCGCCATCAGCTGCTGGTGCTCCTTGTTGGCGCCGGCCTCGGCCGGCATCGCCGCGACGCACGTCACCGCAAGCGCGATGGCCAAAACACTTCGCTTCATAAACTCGTCCTCTCGAACCGTCGTTACTTGCTCGTCACGACGAAATGCGCGCGGCGGTTCTTGGCCCAGGCGCTCTCGTTGTGGCCTGGATCGAACGGGAACTCCTTCCCGTAGCTGACGGTCCGCAGCCGATCCGCGGGGATACCGAGCGAGATCAGATACGTACGGGCCGCCAGCGACCGGCGTTCGCCGAGCGCGAGGTTGTACTCCGGCGTGCCGCGCTCGTCCGCGTGCCCTTCAATGGTAACCACCCACGTCGGGTATTTGCGCAGAATCTCGGCGTTCGAATTCAGTGTCTGCTGACCAGTTGCGTCGACCTCCGAGCTGTCGAGCGCGAACAACAGCGGCTGGAAGGGGGAGTTCTTGTTGATCTCGTCGATGTCGCGGCTCGCGAGCGAGTCCTCCGCGATCGGTTCCGGCGGCACGGGCGTCGGCTCGGCCACCGGTTCCGGCGGAGCGGGGGGGCGGTTCATGCTGCCGGTTCCCGGTGGAGGCGTCGTGGGACGGGCCACCGGCGGCTGCTTCTTGGCGCACGCGCCCACGAGCGCGAGTGCCATCACGGCGATCATCAATACGTTGCGTCTGTGCATCATCATTTCAGTTCTGCTGTCTCCTCACCTTGGCGCCCTGGCCCCTTAGCACTCTGGCACCCAGGCACTCTTATTGTGACCAATTCGGATACTTGTTCGCGCCGGTCCGGGTGATCTGCCGGAGGTCTTTCCCGTCGCGGGCAATCGTGAAAATCTGGTCCTTGCCGGCGCGGCTCGACACGAACGCGAGATGACGGCCGTTGGGCGCAAACGCCGGACTCTCATTGTTGCCGATGCCGTCGGTGACGGGCTTCGACGACCGCGTCGCGAAATCGAAGATCCGGATGTTGTTGCCGGCGCCTGCCCGCGACGAGTACGCAATTTCGTTCCACGGGGCGGGCGACCAGGTCGGTCGATCGCAGTGCGATTCGCTGGTGATCTTCTCCAGCCCCGTGCCGTCGACATTGATGATGTAGATCTGCGGGTTGCCTGTTCGGTCTGAAGTGAACGCGATCTGCGTCCCAGTGGGCGACCACGTGGGCGTGACGTCATTCGCGGGATGGCTCGTCAGCCTCCGCAGACCGCTGCCGTCACGGTTCACCACGTAGATCTCCGGATCGCCGTCGCGGCTCGACATGAACGCCAGCCTGGTGCCGTCCGGCGACCAGGCAGGGAGGTAGTTGCGCGCGTCGGCGGTCCCGCGCGCCGGCGTGGTGTACCGTCCGCCCGCCAGAGGATGGACGATGATGTCCGGATACCCGGTGCGGTACGACATGTAGGCAATCGCGGTGCGATCCGGTGCCCAGACCGGCGCGATGTCGAGCGCGCGCGTGATCGTCAGACGACGCTCGTTCGCACCGTCGTAGTCGGCGGTGTAGATGTTGGAGATGTCACGCGGACTTCCGGAGTTGGTCGTGCGCTCGCCGTCACGGTTTGAGGAGAACGCCAGCTTCGTCCGCGCAACCCCTCTCAGCGCGACCTGGGTCTGGTGGATTTCGTCCGAGATGGTGTGCGCGTACAGCCGCGGGTTGGCGATGCTTCCCGTGTACTCCTTGGCCATCACCGACGCGCCGCTGGAGACATCCAGCAGCCGGACCTGCACCGCGACGCCTGTGGCCGTCTTTCGCACGCTACCCACGACGACGCCGTCCGCACCGAGCTCCTTCCAGCGGTCGAGTGCGACCTGCTCGAGCGAGGCCGGTTGTGGAATCGACTGATAGGTGTCTCGCGCGATCAGATAGAACTCACGCTCGAACGCGAGATCGTCCCAGAGCACGCGGCCGACCGTTTTCGCGGCCGCGGCCGTCTCGCCGTCACTCGAGAGGGCGATGAAATCGGGGACCGCGATACGGGGCTGCATGCCGGGGCTCGAGGTGATGCGCGTAGAGATGGCGCTCTGCTGCTGCGGCGGCGCTGGCGGCGGCTGCTCGGGCGGCGGCTGGGGAGGCGTCTGCGCCGCCAGCGCCACGGCTGCGGCTACGGAAAACATGACGGCCAGTAATCGCATATATGTCATCAGCGCTTGTACTCGAATGTGAGATGTACGGTTAGCGTCGGCTCGGTGAATTGCGCGGGCAGCGGCGGAAGCTGGCGCGCGTTGATCACCGCCCGGCGCGATTCCAAGTCGAGGAGCGGGTTGTTGCTGGTTGTCTCGAGCTCGATGTTCGTCAACATGCCGTCCCGCCGAATCACGAACTTGACGACCACTTCGCCGGCGGCGCCCTGCTGTTCTTTCCACTGCGACTTGATGTGCCGCACCATCGTCTGGATGTAGGCAGGGCAGCAGAAGTTCTGGACGTCGAGCCGTGCGCCCTCGCCGCCGCCGCCGGTCGACAGGCCCCCGAAGGGGACCTGGGCGCCGCCGGTGTCGACGCGTGCGTCGCCGGCTTTCACTTCCGCGCCGGTGGTGGGCTTCCGTGCCTTGGTATCGACCGGCTTCTCGTTCGGCTTCGGCTTCGGCGCCGGCTTGGACGATGGCTCGGGCACCACCATCTCTGGCGCTTTCGGGGCCGGCGGCGTGTCTAGTTGAGGCTTTGCCTCAGGTTCCGCGACGGCCTGCACGGGTCTGCCAGCTATCGGCGTCATCCCGCCCGCATCCGGCCCCGGCGCTCCCCCGAGCACAATCGTCATGACCGGTTGCTCGGGCTGACGCGCCGCCGATCGCCACCCCTCGGGCATGAGGAAGACGGCCGTGACGAGCACGACGTGCGCGGCCAGCGACAGCATCACCATGCGGCTGATGCCGTCCACCTCCCGCG
>JAIVJE010000143.1:4114-7473 GCA_020200195.1 Acidobacteriota bacterium
GGATATCGATCCGCACCTCGTCCTGGTCGATCTGCACGACGCGCGTCTGCTGAAACGTGGCCGGCACGGTGACGTAGATCGGCTGCGCGTTGATGGCGTCGGCACGACGCGCCTGCGGCAGGTTGACCGTGAGGCCTTGCTGCATCATCGGCGCCGTCACCATGAAGATGATGAGCAGCACGAGCATCACGTCCACGAGCGGGACGACATTGATCTCTGACAGGGCCGTGGCCACGTGCGAGTTCCGGCCGCGCCGGCCGCGCCCGCCTCCCGAGTGGGCCGTCTGCTGAACCTTGGGCATGGGTATTACGTGAAGTTCCGCTCCGAGATGTTCAGGAACTCCAGCGAGAAATCCTCCATCTCCGACGCGAACCGTTTCACCTGATTGGTGAACTGGTTATAGAAGTACACGGCCGGTATGGCGGCAAACAGACCGGCAGCCGTCGCGATCAGCGCTTCCGCGATCCCGGGCGCCACGACGCCGAGGCTCGACGAACCGGCGGCGCCGATGCTCTGGAACGACGCCATGATTCCCCAGACAGTCCCAAACAGGCCGATGAACGGCGTGATGCTCGCCGTCGTCGCCAGAAACGGCACACGATTCTCGAGCTTCGTCAACTCGACGGTCGTCGCGCGCAGAAGTGCGCGATCGACGGCGTCGAGGCTCTTCAAGGTAGGACGTCCAGCAGCCGGCAGTGGCTTTGGGCCGTCGGCGGGCTGGCCTGTCCTGAGTTGCGCATTGAGCTCCGCGTAGCCCGATTGAAATAGGCCCACCAGGGGACTCGCAGTCAGCGTGGGACACACGGCCTGCACTTCAGAAAACTTGCTGCTCTTGCGGAATACTCCAAGGAACGTCGCCGTCTGTCGCTCGGCACGCTTGTACACCCAGATTTTGTAGAGGATGACGCCCCAGGAGATCGCGGAGAAGAGCAGCAGGATGAGAAGGATGAATTTGGAAAACGGCGTCGCGTCGGCAAGCAGATGAACTATGTCGGTGTTGGTGCCCAGTTCGCCGGACCCAGCATCCGGCTGACCCGCGCCTTGCGCGGCCAGCGCAAGGGCGTAGTAAGACGTGCGCAAACAAGCCTCCGAAGAATAGATTGGCGCGCCGCTGGGACAGCGCAGGTGCCCAAAGCCTAACACGCGACATATGCACTGTCAAACATCTGATAGGATGGTACTTCCGCGCCGATGCTCCGATTCCTCAGCATCCATCACCTCGCCGTCATTGACCGGCTGGAGCTCGAGTTCGAGCCGGGCCTCAACGTGCTGACGGGGGAGACGGGCGCCGGCAAGTCCATCGTCGTCGGAGCAGTCGGCTTGATGGTCGGGGGACGGGCGTCCGCGGATCTTGTTCGTACCGGAGAAGACACGGCGTCAGTCGAGGCGATTTTCGAGACGCCGGAAGGGCGCGAGTTGATCGTCAGGCGTGAGATCTCCGCTCAGGGCCGGAGCCGCGCATTCATCGATGGCGCGCTGGTGACGAGCGCGACGCTGCGCGAGACATCGGCAGCGCTGGTCGATCTCCACGGACAGCACGAGCACCAGGTCCTGCTCGACCCCGCCGCGCATCTTGACGTCCTCGATGAATTTGCCGGACTGAAACCAGACAGGGCACGGGTAGCCGACGCGTTCGCCGCGTGGGAGCGCATCCGCCAGGACCGCGAACGGCTGCTGACAGGGGAGCGCGAGAAGAACGCGCGCGCCGAGTTCCTCGCCTTCCAGCTCGCTGAGATCGAGCGCATTGCGCCCGCACCGGACGAGGACGGAGAGCTCGCGGCGACCCGGCAGGTGCTCGCCAACGCGGACAAGTTGCAGCGCCTGTGCGGGGAGGCGTACGACGCGTTGTACGAAGGGGACCAGGCCGCCCTTCCGGCGCTGGGTGTGGTCTGGAGAAAGCTGGGGGACCTCGCCGCCATCGACGAACGGTTTTCCGCCTACCTCGAATCGCGCGCGTCGGTAAAGTCGCAGCTCGAGGATTTGGCGTTCTTTCTCCGGTCGTACGCGGCGGGAATCGAGGCGTCTCCCGCCCGCCTGCAGGACGTCGAGGACCGCCTGGCCCTGCTCGAGCGTCTCAAGAAGAAGCACGGGCCAACGCTGCTGGACGTCATGGCGAGAGCGTTGGCGCTCAGAGGCGAGCTGCACGACATCAACCACGCCGCCGAACGGGCCGCACACCTCGAGGGCGCGCTGGACGATGCGCGGGAGACTTATCTCCGCGCGGCGACGGCGTTGTCGGATCGACGCCGCGCCGCCGCCCCGGAATTCAGCCGTGGCCTCGAGAAATCGCTCTCCGAGCTGGCAATGGCGCGAACTCGATGCGGAGTCAGGTTTGCAGACGCTCGCGATGAAGCGCAATGGTCGGAGCGCGGGCTCGATGACGCGGAGCTTTACTTCTCGCCCAACCCGGGCGAGGAACTGCGTCCCCTGGCACGCATCGCGTCCGGAGGTGAACTTTCCCGCATCATGCTCGCCGTAAAGACGCTCGCGACGACGGACGCACCCGGGAAGACACTAATCTTCGACGAGGTGGATGCCGGCATCGGTGGCGCCGTCGCTGATGTCGTCGGCAGCCGGCTGCTGCGGCTCGGCCGCCGGGTTCAAGTTCTGTGCATCACGCATTTGCCGCAGATTGCGGCTTACGGCGGCACACATTTCGCCATAACGAAGGCAGTCAAGCAGGGAAGGACACACACCGCTGTGACCCGGCTGACCACGAGCGAGCGCGAAGGGGAGATCGCTCGGATGATTGGGGGCCAGGACATCTCGGCTGCCGTCCGCACCAGCGCACGGGAGATGCTCGCCGCGAAAGGGGCGAAAGGCGAAGCTAAGGCAAAAGGCGAAAGCGAAAGGCGCGGCCGGCAATGAGGAAGTACCTGATCGAAACGTACGGGTGCCAGATGAACGTACACGACTCGGAACGGATGGCTGGACTGCTGGAGCAGGCCGGCTACGAGTCAACAGACGACGATCAGGACGCGGATGTCCTCGTGATCAACACGTGCAGCGTTCGCGAGCGGGCTGAAGAGAAGCTGTTCACACGACTCGGAGAGATTCGTCAGATGGCCGGAGCCCACGGCGGCGAGCGCCCTGTGGTCGCGGTCGCCGGATGCGTGGCGCAACAAGAAGGGGCCAGGATCCTTCGACGCTCGAGGGCGGTCGACGTCATCGTCGGCACGCAGAACATCAAACGCTTGCCGATGCTGCTCGAGCGGGCGGTGGACACATGCAGACACGGGTCCACCGCGCCAATCCTCGACATCGCTCCCTTGGACGACGTGTCGTTTCCCCTGGGGATGGCGCGCCGCCAGGATCCGTTCAAGGCCTACGTCACGATCATCGAAGGGTGCAACGAGTTC
>JAIVJE010000430.1:0-2315 GCA_020200195.1 Acidobacteriota bacterium
CTGAGCACTTCGCGGCGATCGTCGTTGTTGAGCACAGCCAGGTTCTCGAGCGAGCCGTCGCGTGTCACGACCGCCGACAACGCCAGCACCAGCTCCTCTTCCGAGATCGTGCGGGCCAGCGTGGCCGCCATCGGACCGTTCTCGGGCACACTGGGCACCCTGATATAGCGATCGAGGCGGAGCGGATTCAGGTCGGATCCCGACGGCGCCGCCATCACCGCCAGGATGGCGGCCAGGGAATCGTGGCGTTCGGGCGACGCGAAACGTAGCATGCTGAGCACGATCACTCCGCACACGAAGGTGGCGACCGTGGCGGCGAGGCCGATCCAGACCAGGTGCATGTCGTCGAAGAGTCGATTCGTGCGCGCGCGCCACGATTCGTCGGCTTCCGCCTTCATCCGGCTGATCACACCGGGCTGCAGACCGTTCCAATCATCGGCCGGGCCCGGCGCCGCCGCGATCCGCAGCGCATCACCAACCGACTGCAGCTCGCGCAAGTCGCTGGCGCACGGCGGACACCCGTTCAAATGCCCGTCGACGGCGATGAGCTCGGCAATCGGAAGCTCCCGGTCGTAGTACGCCGGCAGACGTCGCTGCACCGCCGCACAGGTCAACACGGTCATGCGTCCCTCAACTCCGCCCGCAGGGCCTCACGCGCGCGCGCGAGCCGGGACTTCACCGTCCCGACCGCGATGCCGAGTGAAAACCCGATTTCTTCGTAGCTGAGGCCGTCGATCTCGCGCAGGACGAGCGCGGTCTTCTGATCGAATGGCAAACCATCGAGCGCGACGCGGATGCGATCGGCGAGCTGCTTCTGCCCGAGCAGCCGGTCTGGCGAGTCCCCGTTGGTTCGCTCTGGCAGATCGCCGTGATCGCGGATGTGCTCGTCGAGCGAGACCTGCTGCGCCCGATGCCGCCGCCGCCACCATCGCTGCCGGTTCCGAGCCTGGTTGATGACGATCCGGAAAATCCAGGTCCTGAGCGCCGACTGCCCCCGGAAGCTGTGGATCGTGCGGAACACGCGCAGGAACACTTCCTGCGACACATCGAGCGCTTCGTTGTGATCCCCGAGCAGGTTGAGGGAGAGCTGGTACACCATGCGCTGGTGCTCGCTCACGAGCTCGGCGCACGCATCCTCGTCGCGGCTCGCGCAGCGCTGGACGAGGGCGGCTTCACGGCCCCCGCCGTCGCTCCATGTAAGGGCTCGAACGGGCTTCACGGAGAGTCCTTGAGCCATCTTATCACCCCACCGCGATGGGACCATTACGCCTGTTCTGTGTAATTAGAACCCGGGGCGGACGCAAGGTTCCTTAATGCCCAGGAGTAGTTCTTGGTCCTTGGTCCTTGGTCCTTGGTCCTTGGTGCTTGAGTAGGCGTTAGTCTTTAGCCCTTTGGCGGACCGGAGTCGGAACCGCACACTGCACAAAAGGACTAAGTACGAAGGACCAAAGGACTATTCAAGGACTATCACTGACGTTGTGTCAGAACTGCTACATTACAGATGTGAAACGCGCCCTGCTGGCCGTCGCGCTCCTCGTCGTGACGCTGACGGCTGCCTACGGGTACGCCGCGACGAGGCGTGAGCGGACCCACCGCAATCTGATCGATCGCGGGGAGGCCGCGCTGGCGCGTGACGAGACGTTTGCCGCCATCGAGGCGTTCAGCGGCGCAATTGCGCTCAAGGGCGAGTCGATGGTGGGCTATCTCAAACGAGGCGAAGCCTACCGGCGCCGCGGTGAGCTCGAAGCGGCGTTGAAGGACCTGCGGCGCGCGGCGGAAATCGATCCCGGCGCCCCTCGCCCGCTCGAGCTGCTCGGCGACGTCAATTACTCGCTGCTCCGCTATGGACGCGCAGCCGACAACTACGCGGCCTACGTCAGGCTCGACGACCGGTCGCCGCGTGTGTTGTACAAACTCGCGCTCGCGCGGTATCGCGGGGCCCAGCCATGGGTGGCAATCCCGCCGCTGCGGCAGGCCATCGCGATCGACGACCACTTCGCCGAGGCGCACTACCTGCTTGGCCTCTGTCTCCGTGACGTCCAGAAGCGCACCGAAGCGCTGGCGGCTCTCGAGCGGTCGGTCGCTCTCGCTCCGGCAATGTTGCACGCGCGCGAGGTGCTTGCCGAGCTCTACGGTCGGCTCGGCAGGCGGGACGACCGTCTCGCACAGCTCGAGGCGCTCCTCGCGCTCGATCCCGGACCATCCCGCGCGGTCACGCTCGGCATTGCCTACGCCGAAAGCGGTCGCACCGAGCGCGCGGTCGTGACGCTCGGCCATGCGGCCGAACGGTACCCCGACCATGCCTACACCTACGT
>JAIVJE010000430.1:2514-6606 GCA_020200195.1 Acidobacteriota bacterium
CTCCTCGACTATGAAGCACTCCAGAGCACGGACGGGGACCCGCGCCGCCGCGCCGCGCTCGCCGCGCGCATCGCCGACTTGTCGATGCGGGTCAGCGACAGTGCCTTCGCTATCAGGTGGTACCAGCGCGCGATGGAGACGGGTCCTACCGATGCCGGGCTACTCGTTCGCCTCGCCGAAGCCCACCTTCAGGCCGGCGACGCCGCCGCCGCGCGGTTGACGCTCACGAAGGCGCTCGACAAAGAGCCGGACCAGTCCCAAGCCAAAGTGCTGCGGAACAAGTTGGAGAATTTGCAAATTCGTTGATTGGACATTTGCGAATTGATGCCACCAATGAGCGAATTGGCAATTCTATTGGCTCATTTTGGGGTCGATTCGGTCGCGGAGTCCGTCGCCAAGGAAGTTAAATCCCAGGACGAGGATCGCGATGGCCACGCCTGGAAAAATCGTCAGGTGAGGCGCGTCGAACAGATGTGAACGTCCGGCGTCGAGCATCGTCCCCCAGCTGGGCGTCGGCGGCTGCACGCCGAGCCCCAGGAAGCTGAGCGCCGCTTCCGCGATGATCGCCCCCGCCATGCCGAGCGTCGCCTGGACGACGACCGATGGAAACGCGGTTGGCAGGACGTGACGCAGGACGATGCGGGGGGACCCGGCGCCGAGCGCGCGGGCCGCCTGCACGAACTCGAACTCGCGGGCACGCAGCGCCTGACCTCGTACGAGCCGCGCGTAGCCGACCCATCCGATAACCGACAGCGCCAGCACGACGTTCCTCAGGCTCGGTCCAAGCACCGCGACGAGCGCAATCGCCAGCAGGATGCCCGGGAACGCCATCAACACATCCACCACGCGGCTGATCACGTCGTCCACCCGTCCGCCGAAGTAGCCGGCGACAGAACCGAAGAACATGCCGGTCACCGACGAAATCGTGACGACGACGAGACCGACGAGCAGCGAGACGCGTGCGCCTGCCAGGATGCGGGCCAGGATGTCGCGGCCCAGCTCGTCGAGACCGAGCGGATGCGACAGGCTGGGGCCTTCGAGCCGCCGGGCAAGCTCCTGGGCGTTCGGATCGTAAGCGCTCAGGAATGGTCCTGCGATCGCGACGAAGACGGCCAGCGCGACGATGACGAACCCGACTCGAATCATCAGTCGTACCGGATTCGCGGATCGAGCAACCCGTACGTGAGATCGGTCAGCAGATTCATGAGCACGTACGTAACCGAGATGAACAGGATGCAGCCCTGCACGAGTGGGTAATCGCGGAAGTTGATCGCCTGAATCAGCAGGCGGCCCACGCCGGGCCAGGCAAAGATCGTCTCGGTGATGATGGTGCCGGTGAGCACGGCGCCGAACTGCAGGCCGATGATGGTGACGACCGGAATGAGGCTGTTGCGGAACGCGTGGTGCAGCACCGCGCGCGTCCGCGAAAGCCCGCGGGCGCGGGCGGCAAGGACGTAGAGTTCCCGCAGCTCTTCCAGCAGGCTCGCGCGCGTCATGCGCGCAAGGATCGCCGACAGCGCCGCACCGAGCGTCACCGCGGGCAGCACGAGGTGCGCGAGCGTACCGGTTCCCGCGACGGGCAACCACGCCAGGCGAACGGCAAACAGGATCGCCAGCAGCGGGCCCAGCCAGAAGTTCGGCATCGAGATGCCGACGAGCGCGAGCGTCATTGCTGCGTGATCGACCGCGGTCCCGCGAAAGACAGCGGCGACAATCCCGAGCGGAATGGCGAACAGGATCGCCACAGCCATCGCGGCCAGGGCAAGCTGGATCGTTCGTACGAGCTTGTCGCGAATCTCCTGTGTGACTGGTGTGCCGTATCGAAACGAGCGCCCGAGGTCGCCGCGTGCGACGCCCGCGAGGAATGCGGCGTACTGCACGGGCAGCGGCCGATTCAAGCCGAGCGCCTCCTGAAGGCGCGCGATCTCCTCTTCCGTTGCGCCCTCGCCGAGCATTGAGCGGGCCGGGTCGCCCGGCACGAGATGGATCAGCGCGAACACGAGCGTCGCGACGCCGAGCAGAACGGGTATCGTCAGGAGAAGACGACGGAGCAAGTAGCGCAGCATGCGTGCATGACGATTCTATGCCGGCTCAATGTTCAGCCGTCTGAGCATCTTGGCCAGTCCCTGCCGCGACACACCCAGGTCCGCCGCTGCGCGGCCACGGCGGCCGCCCGCCCGAGCCATTGCGGCCCGAACGAACCGGCGCTCGAACTCCTCGCGCGCGGTGTCGAACGACCCGTCGGTCGGCGCGGTCGCGTGAGCGAGCCGTGCCGGCAGATCGGCAGATCCGATGCGGCCGCGGCGTGGCGACTGCACCGCCATCGACGCGATGACGTTCTGCAGCTCGCGTACGTTGCCCGGCCAGTCATATCGCGACAGCGCGCCGAGCGCTTCCGGCGCCAGCGTCGCGCGCGAGCCCACGCGCGCGGCCGCGTCGCTCCAGAAACGGGCGGCCAGGATCGGAATGTCGGGCACGCGCTCTCGCAGCGGCGGAACCTCGATGCGGATGACGTCGAGACGAAAGCGGAGGTCCGTGCGGAAGCGCCCGGCGGCCGCCTCTTCGTCCAGGCGGCGGTTCGTCGCGGCGACGACCCGCGCGTCCACGCGGCGCGGCAGATTCTCTCCGACCCTCCGCACTTCCCCGTCCTGCAACACCCGCAGCAGCTTCGCCTGCGCGCGCGCCGACAGCTCACCGATCTCGTCCAGGAACAGCGTGCCACCGTCCGCTTCTTCGAACAGCCCTGCCCGCTCCGCGACAGCGCCGGTGAACGCGCCGCGCACGTGCCCGAATAGTTCTGCCTCGATCAACTCGTCGGCAATGGCAGCGCAGTTGATCGCGCAAAACCGGCGATCGCGCCGCGGGCCGAGGCGGTGGATTGCGCGTGCGACGAGCTCCTTTCCACTTCCACTCTCCCCTTCAATCAGGACGGGGAAAGGGGCACGTGCCGCCCGGACAACCGCGTCGCGCAAGACCGAAGCCGCAGGGCTTCCCCCCAGCAGCTCTCCCCATGCACTCGCCGGAACCTCGGGAACGGCGCTCTCGAGGATTGATCGGATGCTGCTGGCGGCGGCGAGCGCGCCCGCCCGGAGGACGCGCGTGACGCGTGCCGACTCGATGTCGCTGCCCGCCACCCACCGGCACGCCAGGGCGGCAAGGATGTGATCGCCGCAGCGGACCGGCTCGGCCGCTTCCATCGGCGCCGCTGTCCGATCGGGACCAACGGACGCGCCGGAACCGAGGACGCGTGTGGCCACCGAGGCGGGACCATGCCACGCACGTCCAGCAGCTGCGATGACCCGATGATCCGGTGCGCCGCCGATGATGACTGCCGACGCAGCCTGCAGTGCGTCGCACACCGCACGGCAAACCGCGTCAATCGCCGCACGGTCGTCCGCCGCGCGATGACAGACGTCCAGCAGATGTTCCAGTTCAGGCAAGGGCGGGGGCCAGTTCGAGCCTGCGAGCACACACGGCGCCGCGATCCGTTGCCGTGCGCCCGTGATGAGGGCGGGGTCACATGCGCTGGCGATCTCGACAGCGACGAGCCTCGGCAGCCGTCGCTTCAATGCGATGGACAGCCTCCCTGCGAGCTGCCGGGCCTCCGGCTGATCGGGCGATGTCGCTCGCAGCGCCTCGAGCAGCACGGCACGCAGTCGCAGCGCCGCCAGAGGCAAGCGCGCTTCCGCCGCCGCTGCGATCCCCTCTTGGACGTGTATGCGCACTCCGGGCAGATCGCCGGCGGCCGCAAGCGCGGCGGCCATCGCGCGATGCGCCGTGGCGCGGTGCTGGGGCGCAGCCCCACTCGTAGCCCGGGCAACCGCTTCTCTCGCTGCGCGCAACGCGCCGCCGATATCGTCCTCTTTTCGGCGCAGGTGCGACGAGAGAGCCCAACCATTGACGTGGTCTGGACACTCGGCGCTCGCCTCGAGGACTGGCGCAACCGCCACTGTCGCTTCACCCAGGCGATTCTGGTAGTAGAGCGCTCTCGCCAGCCCCAGTTGCGCCGCCAGAACGCCGTTCGCGTCGTTCACTGCACGGGCGGCAACGGCCGCCGATCGCATCGCGGCCTCCGCTTCGACGGCGCGGCCG
>JAIVJE010000431.1 GCA_020200195.1 Acidobacteriota bacterium
AACATCAAGTCGGCACTCGCACCGGCGACCACAAGATTGGTGAGTCGAACCCACTCGATGTTGTCCGGCAGGATCGCCCGATGGAAGGAAACCCTGCGCGCGGCGGCATCGATCTGCAGACCCAGGCACCCGCCCAGCAGGAGGTAGACCGCACCCGCGGCCCACGCCTGGGGTGCACAGGCCACAGGGTACAGGGTGGGGTACTCTCCGCCTCGGCGATGAAAGCCGCACAACAGCTCGGGAAGACGATGTCCATCGACAGACTGGCTCAGATCGAACATCGCATTCATGATGCGAGCGGCTTCTGCCGTGAAGCCGTATCGGGCCAGACCCGCCGCAGCGACCGCATTATCGTGCGGCCAGATCGATCCGTTGTGGTAGGACATCGGGTTGTATCGGGCTTCGCCGGCGGCGACGGTTCGCACGCCCCACCCGGCGAACATCGCATCCGTCATGAGCGTGTCGGCCACTCGCCGCGCATGCTCGGAACTGACGATGCCGCTGAAGAGACAATGACCTGGATTTGACGTGCGAACGCGACACGGGCGCTTCTGCCCGTCCAATGCCAGCGCGTAGCTGCCGAGCTCGGCGCACCAGAATGCTTTCTCGAACTGTCCTCGGAGGTGGCTCGCACGACTGCGCCACTCGCGCGCGCTGGCTTTATCGCCGCGCATCTCGGCGAGCTTCGCGGCGCCGCTCCATGCACCGTATGCATAGCCCTGAACCTCACAGAGTGCGACGGGCGCCTCTGCCAGCGCGCCATCGGCGTGAAACACCGAGTCGTACGAGTCCTTCCAGCCTTGCTGGAGGAGCCCGGAGTCACTGCGTCGGGCATACTCAATGAAGCCGTCGCCATCTGGATCGCCGAACGTGCGCATCCAGTCGAGTGCGGCGACGATGTGCGGCCACAGTAGATCGATGAACGCGCGGTCGGCTGTGCGCTCGAAGTACGCGTGAGCGAGCATGACGAACAGCGGGGTCGCGTCCACACTGCCGTAGTACCTTCCAAATGGGATCTCGCCGAGAGCCGCCATCTCGCCGCCGCGCATCTCGTGCAGGATTTTGCCGGGCTGAGCGTCTTGTTCGTCAGACACGCTCGTGGCCTGCGTGTCGGCCAGAAACGCGAGCACGCCGTGGGCAACCTCCGGCGCGGCCCAGAGCATCTCGATCGCCGTCAGAATTCCATCCCGCCCGAACGGCGTGCTGAACCAGGGGATCCCCGCGTAGGGGTACGGCCCGCTTGGCGTGTCCGTCATCATTGACGACGGCCGCGGTGGGTGCGTCGAGTGCCGCGAACCTCGAATACGTCGGCAAAATCGCTGTCAAAGCGCAACGCGATCGGAAACTGAATCGCGTGCAAGGCATGGTTCGACAGTCGTATCCGCTCGAGGCAGTGACCGTCCCACAAGAGGCGCGCTCGAAAGACGTGAAGCGCGCCGCGTGGCACGACCACACGGTTGTCTCGGACGACGTCCGGATTCGTCAGATCGACCGCGAGGATCGTGTTGTCTTCGCTGATCGTAGAGCTGAGGAGGAGTGGCCGACAGCGGCCGAGCAGCAGCTCGAATCGCGACAGGAAACGGGTGCCGGCATGATAGAGGCCCTGCTCTCCGCTTTCCATTGCGACAATGTCGCCTCGAAGATCGAAGACGCCGAACGTGTCTCCGTGCTTGAGGACCCGCGGCGGCGAAGCCGAGCGCTCCGCCTCGGTGATAATGGCAAACTGTTCGTCGAGGCGCACCGCGTCGGCCATTCACACTCTCCCGGACGGCACCAGATTGGTGGTGGTGGTGGCCACCAGCTGGTGATAGAGCTGGGCATACTGAGACGCCATCCGGTCCGCGGTGAAGCGTCGCTCGAACGCCGCGCGGCAGGCCCTTCGTTCGATGTTCGCGATATGGCGCGTCGCCTCGATCGCCTCGTCCAGGCTGTCGACGACATAGCCTGTCACCCCATGGTCGATCACTTCGCGCACGGAGCCTCCCGCAAACGCGACAATCGGCACGCCGCACGCCAGCGCTTCGATCATCACCAGACCGAACGGTTCCGGCCAGTCAATCGGGAATAACAGTGCCTTCGCGCCACCGAGAAACGCGCCTTTATCGCCTTCGCCGATCTCCCCGATGAATTCCACGAGCGGGTTGGCCAGCAACGGCCGGATGTCCCGTTCGAAGTAATCGCGATCGGCCGGGTCCACTTTGGCGGCGATTCGAAGCCGAGTGCCCGATGCCACGGCGATCGCGATGGCGCGGTCGACGCGCTTCTCGGGCGAAATCCGCCCGAGGAAGGCGAGATACGCGCCTGGTTTCGGGTGATATGTCAGGAGCTCCGGCGGAAGACCATGGTGAATGGTCGCCACCCATCCGGCATCCGGCAGCGGCTCGCGCTGGGCGTCCGAAATCGACACCACGGGCACATCGGTAAACTCGTGATACAGCGGCCGCAGTTCGTCGAGATCGAGCCGTCCGTGCAGCGTCGTGACATGCGCCACATGCCGGAGCCGGCGGGCGATAGGAAAGTGCAGTTGCGCGATATGGAAGTGAATGATGTCGAACTCGTCGGCGCGCTGGGCCACCTGTTCCAGCATCAGGACATGCGGAGCGAGATGATCCCGGCAACTCGTGTTGAGCCGAAGCGCCTCGTCGCACACGGCGACGAGCGTTGCGGTGGTTCGCGAGTCTCCACTCGCGAACAACGTTACGGCGTGCCCCAGCCGGACGAGTTCATCCGTCAGGAACGATACGACCCGCTCGGTCCCGCCATATAGCTTCGGTGGGACACTCTCGCTGAGCGGCGCGATTTGCGCAATCCTCATCAGTTCTCGAACGATGTAATTGCTGAGTACGGTACAACTAGCTGAACCGTCCAACCGTTCCGTTCACCTATCGCACTCCGCCAGCCTACCGTACTCAACGGGACCGCTAAACCTCGACCTGTCGCAGTCGTGTACCGTCCGCGTTCGGCAAAGAATGCGCGTGAGTCCAACTGCGGAAACGATCACGGCTGCACGGGCACGCCGGCGAACACCAGAAGGAGATTAAAGGTCAGTAGCAGTTGCGGGAAGCGGCTCACTCGTTGCGTAGAGCTACCGCCGGGTGCACTCCAATGGCACGCCGGGCCGGCACGAAACAGGCCAGCAGCGCCACCGCCAGCAGAAGGACGCTGACGGCGACAAAGGTGAACGCGTCCGACGCGCCGACGCCGAATAAGAGGCTGGACATCAACCGGGTCACCCCAACCGCCGTCAGCACACCGACGGCGACCCCGGTTATGACGACTTTCATGCCCTGACCCACAACGAGCCGCACGATGTCAGTCGAACTGCCGCCGAGCGCCACACGAATACTGATCTCCTTGAGCTGCTGCTGCACGTAGTACGCCATCACACCGTAAATCCCGACCATCGACAGGACGAGCGCGACCACGGCGAAGCTCCCGATCAGAAGCGACAACGACCGCGGCCGCTCGAGCGACTGTGTCACCAGCTCGTCGATCGTCGCCACGTTTGAAAGCGGCGCACTCGGATCGAGTTCGCGGACGACCTGACGGACTGCGGGCAATACGGTGAGCGGATCGGCGTGCGTCCGAAGCACAAGGTAGCGAAAGAGCGACCCAGCCATGGGCCAATAGACAGTTCCTTGATCGGGCTTGTCCAGGCCGACGTACTTCACCTCGCTGACGACGCCGACGACCGCGGTCCACGGACAGTCCGAGCATCCTCCCTCCCGGAACCGTTTGCCGACCGCTTCGCCGTTGGGAAAGAACCGCCTCGCCCAGGCGCGATCTACCACGACGCTCTCGACATTGGGGCGAAGTGCATCCCGCTCGTCGAGGAGGCGTCCTCGCAGCAGGGTGAGGCCGAGCACCGGAAAGTACTCCGGCGTCACGGCGACCCACGGGGTAACGGGTTGAGACTGGCCCGGCGCTGCGGGGAAATCTTCCAAATCGAAATTGTTGAAGTTCCCGACGTCGTTCGGCGGCCGGCCGTCAGCGAATGCCACTCCCGAGACGCCAGGCAGCGCCTCGAGCCGTCGCTTGAGCTCGCCCCAGAAGGAGTCGGGGCGTTCGGGCTGCGAATACTGGGCGGCCGGGAGACGGACCGAGCCGGTGATCACGTTGCGGCTGTCGAAGCCCACGTCAACTTGTCTCAGCTCGTTCAGGCTGACCAGAAGCAGTCCTGCTCCGATGAGTAACGGGGTGGCGACGGCAAACTGAGTTCCGACCAGCACTCGTCGCAGCCGCCGGACAGCGATACTGCCTGTTGTGGAGCGCCCCAGTGAGCGCAGCGACTCATCAACTGGCCCCCCTGTCCCATGCAATGCCGGGACGAGTCCGAAGATCATGCCGCTGGTTGCCGTGAGAGCAACCAGCACCCACGCCACCCGCGCGTCAAAGGTGATTTCCTGCATGCGCGGAAAATAGGTCGCTCCGACGCCACGCAACAGTGCCACACCGAGCCACGCCAGCCCCATGCCCACGACGACGGCGCCGATCGCGAGCAGCGCACTCTCTGCGAGCAGGAACCGTACGACCCGTTCGCGCGAGGCCCCAAGTGCGGCGCGCACGGCTAGCTCTCGACGCCGGCCCGTCACACGGGTGATGAGCAGGTTCGAGGCGTTGGCGCAGGCAATCAACCACACGAGTGCAACGGCGGCGAGGGCGAGGCCCGCGGTGGTCGCGACATCGCCGACGACAAACGCCTTCAGGTCCATCATGCTCCACGTCGCCTTGTCATCCTGATAGGAGGCTCGCCAGACCGGAAAGATGCGCCGGTTGATCGCCCGCAACTCGGTCTCCGCGGCGGATGATTGCGCGTCTTTTCGTAAGCGGCCGAGCACAGTGTAGAGAAAGGGACCGCGCCGCGGCGGAGTGTTCAACTGCGCGGCCACAAAGAACTCCTG
>JAIVJE010000144.1 GCA_020200195.1 Acidobacteriota bacterium
GGTTTGGGCAGCGTTTCAACGAGGGGTGCGTGGTGATGAAAGCCAGTCCGTCTCGAGCCAGGGTCGTTTCGATGTTCGGGGGTTGCGCGGCCGTCGACCCTGAGGATCCAGGAAGGCTCTATGTTCGATCGGACCCCGAGCGCAGGCCGGCAACGTCGGCTGGCGCGCGCGCGTCCGCACAGGAGTGGCAGTCGGATCTCCGTTCGTGCATGCACGCCATCGATTCGACGCTGGCCCACCTTCGGCGAGCGATCGCCGAGGGGCACGTGCTGACGGCGCGATCGGAAGCGCGGTGCCTGGCGAAACAGGCAGACACCCTCGATGCAGTGATCGTCTCCTGTCCGGACGTCACGGCGTAAGCCGCCACGCCGTTGCGCGTTCCGCGGTAGGATGTTTCCTGAGATCATCACTGCAGAGCAGACGTGCAATTCGATTACCCTCCCCGTGCGCGAATCGAATGGGTGATTGCGGGCGCGCGTGTCGTGCTCGCCGTCGGAGGTCTGTTCGCGATCTGGATCGATCCCACCACCCCGGTGAAGCCGGGGACCCTCGGCTATGCGCTGCTTACCATTTATGCCATCTACACCGTCGGGCTTGTCGCGCTGGTCAAGAGTCCGGTCGAGTTTGCCTGGGGATGGGGATTCGCGGGGCATGCCTTCGATCTCGTCGCGTTTTCCCTGTTCATGTTCCTCACGGAAGGCGCGACGAGTCCGTTCTTCATCTATTTTGTCTTCTCGGTCATCTGCGGTGCGCTGCGCTGGGACTCACGCGGCGCGCTGTTGACCGCGGCCGCCGCGTTGGCGCTGTGGGTGGGTCTCAGCAGCTTCGAGTTCCTGCGCAATCCGGAGTTCGAGTTCGATCGGTTCATCATCCGGACGGTCCAGTTGATGGTCGTCGGAGTGCTGATCGCTTATCTCAGCTCGTACCATCCGCGAAATCTGCGCGAAGTGCTGCGGTTCGCGTCATGGCCGCACGGGATGCCGCAGGACGAACGGGACGTCGTGACCGAGATCGTCGAGCGGGCGCACAGCATCCTTCCGGCACCGCGGATCCTGCTCATCTGGCAGGAGCCTGAGGACGAATTTCTGAACGTCGCGTGGCGCGGCGACGGCACCATCGAGTGGCTCCGCGAACCCACTATCAGCTACACCCCGCTCGTGATTCCGTCGCTCGACCGCGTCACGTTTCAGGCGCGAAATGTCACCGACCTTCGCGGGCACGTTGACTTCTGGTCCGGAGGACGGTTCCGGCAGATGAATCGAGCGCCGATCAATCAGGCGCTCACCACGCGGTTCAGCATGCGCATCGTCCAGTCGTCGCGGCTGGACGGTGACGTTGTCCAGGGCCGGTTGTTCTGGCTCGACAGGCGCCGGATGCGAGTCGATGACCTCGTCGTCAGCGATCTGGTCGCGCGCCTCTCTGCCTCGCGGCTCGACTGTGCGTACGTCCTGACGCAGTTCCGGGAAGCTGCCGCGCTCGACGAACGGGTCCGCGTCGCGCGTGATCTCCACGACAGTCTCTTACAGACTCTGACAGGCGCCGGCTTGCAGCTCGCCGTAGCGAGGCGCGTGTTCCGGTCCGATCCGAGAGCCGCCGGGCGGGGCCTGGACGAGGTCCAGAAACAGCTCGAGCAGACCGAGATGGACATCCGATCACTGATCCGGCGTCTGCGGCCGCTGCCGCGCGAAGCCAAGGTGCTCTCCCGCCTTCGGCTCGACGAGCGACTCGAGGCCTTCCGGCAGCGGGTCGAACGGCAGTGGCCGGTCGCCGTCACGCTGGAAATGCCCGCATATCTCCAGCCCATGTCTGGCGAGTTGAACGAGCAGGTCTATTTGATTGTGCAGGAGGCGGTCCTGAACGCCGCGAGGCACGCCCACGCGAGTACAATCCAGGTCATACTGGAGTTGGACGGCCATCGTGTCTCGGTGCAGGTCCTGGACGACGGCAAAGGATTCCCATTTGTCGGTTCCTACGATCTGGCGGCGTTGAACACGCTCGAAAGCGCACCGTTGACGTTGAGAGAACGGGTGATAGAACTTGGCGGAGAGCTCCACATCCTCTCAGGGGCATCGGGTGCGCACCTCAGAATCACGCTCCCGCTCGGGCACGCGAGCTTCAGTTAGGCCCGCGATGCCGATCACGCTCGTCATGATCGACGATCACCCCGTGGTGCTCGAGGGATTGGAACAGCTGCTCAATCTCGAGCCGGATTTCAAGGTGATCGCGAAATGCATCACCGTGGCCGCCGGCATTCGTGCCATTGAAACACTGCATCCCGACGTCGTTATCCTGGATCTGCGGCTTCGAAACGAAGACGGCTTTGGCGTGCTGCGCCACCTGGGGTCGCGCGTGTCCCCGGCGGTCGTCGTGTTGACGGCCAGTGAGGATCCGGAGGATCTGCTGGAGGCCGCCCGTCTCGGCGCGCGCGGCGTCGTGCTGAAGGCGGTGGCCCCGCGCACGCTCGAACGATGCATTCGCACGGTTCATGCGGGAGGCGAGTGGCTGACGGTTGAAGGGGAGAACCTCGCCGATCGTCTCGCACAACGCCGGAGCGCCGAAGCCGCGATGGCGCAGAAGCTGACATCCCGCGAACTGGAGGTCGTCCGGCTGCTGGCCAACCATCACGACAACGAAGAGATCGCGCGACGGCTCGACCTCAGCACCGGCACCGTCAAGATTCACGTGCACCACGTCTACCAGAAGCTCGGCCTGAGCGGTCGGGAGGACCTCCAGAAATACCTGAAGAAGAAGGGCTACTAACCGGCCTATGCTATTCTGAGCTATCGACAGCCACCGAGCGCGTGGCGTCGCCAAACAAAGGCTGATAGCGACCACGTCCCTCGCGGGGCACCACGATAAGGTCGCGGCCGGGAGGTGCATGCATGGCACACACTACCGGGAGCAGTCGCTAGACAGCTCCCACGTGAAATGAAACGGCCGGCGGAAACGCCGGCCGTTTTTTGTACCGAGCCGCACTCCGCCGCTGAGACTAGTACGGCAAATCGGCCTGCGATTCGCGCAGCGAGCGACTCCCGTTACGATATGTGACGGTGGACGAGAGCAGTTGTGCGGTCAGCGTCAGGATTTGACCGATAATCAATGGCTTGAAACAGAGTTGAGCTCCGAGCGCTTCAACCGCCCGTCGCGTGGTGTCGTCGAGGAGGCTGTCGGCGGTGACGACCGCCACGGGAATGTCACGCCCACCTGGCTGCGCCCGCAGCGCGAGCAGAAATCCGAGGCCGCCCATGCCAGGCATCCGGAGATCCAACAGCACAGCATCCGGCGTCAGGCCGCTGTGCACCAGGCGCAGCGCGTCCTCCGCCGTGTTGGCTCGGGCCGTGGCGTACCCCTCCCCTTGCAGAACGTTCGTTACGGCGTTGACGATGTTCGGCTCATCGTCGACGACGAGAACCAGCCGCTTCGGCACCAGGGGAAGACCCATCTACGATTCCTTTGAAGCGAAACAGACGGCCGCTCCGCCAGTTACGGCCGGGCGTCTGCGGACGCGCGCGGCGTTGGCGGACGTGTGGGGGGCGCGTTGTCGCCCGCGACGAGCTGCCGTATCAGCGCCTCCAGCCGGCTGGCGCTCACCTCTTCGAGTGCGGGAAGCACGATGCGATAACGCTGTGACATCCCGTCAAGCTGGAGGTGCCACTGACCATCCAGGTGTGACTTCGACAAGGTCACCGACCAGTCGCCGTCGAGCGCCGACTCGATCGCGCCGCGAAACGTGTGCTGAAAGTCGAGAGGCACCTCGCGGAGCCGAAGGCTTATCGTCATATGCCACCCCTGTTGCTGCGGCGCTGTGCGCTATGGCGTCCTTGCGTGTGCGATCCGGCTGAGGCGATGACGATGCCGCAGCTTTTGCCACCTGGACGGCTCGCGCCAGCCTTGTGCGCGCCACGCCGAAAACAGTTCGTGCTCTCGCGACAGCAATTTCGACAGGTCGCTGAACTGTTCGGTGCGTGTGCCGGTTTCTTCGAGAATGACCAACTCGTACCCGACGCCGTCCACTGCCGGACGCGTTTCACATGAACGCTGCTGACGTCCCGCCGCGCAAACCCAAACCACGGAAACAC
>JAIVJE010000432.1 GCA_020200195.1 Acidobacteriota bacterium
ACGCGCAGATCGGCGCTTTCGTCGTGGTGTCGGCCGGCGCTGTCTTCGGGTTCTGGAACTTCTACGTAACCGAGGTGCAGGCGGACATCGCGCTCCGTCAGACCCGCCTCGCGGCGCTCCGGCAGGACGTCGCCCGCGGTGTCTCGACCGCGCGGCGGCTGCCCGAGTTCAAGGATCAGGTCACGAAGCTCGAGCAGAAGCTCGAAAACCTCCGCCAGGTCCTCCCGGAAGAAAAAGACGTCGCCGACATCCTGCGGCGCATCGAGCAGCTCGCGCGTCAGTCGAACCTGACCATTCAGCGGTTCTCTCCGGGCAAAATCGTGCAGCAGGCGATGTACGCCGAGATTCCCTACAAGCTGCAGGCCGAGGGGACGTACCACAACCTCGGGTTCTTCTTCGACCGCATCAGCAAGTTCCCACGGATCATCAACGTCGGCGACATCGCGATCAGGGCAAAGACGCCTCCAGGGCCGAATGCCACGATCGTGGCCGAGTGCGTGGCGACGACCTTCGTCCTGCAGGACTCGAAGGCGGGTCCGGGCAAACTGGGCGGCACGGTGCCGAAGCAGCCGTCCACGAAATGAGAACCAGCAACATGGCTCAGACACGTACGCTGGTCGCCGCCGCACTCCTGGTTGGCCTCACGGGAGTTGCTTCGTACGCTCAGGCACCGGCGTCACCGCAGCCGCAGTCCCCGGCCCAGGCGCCGCCGCCCGCGCAAGGCGCTCCACCGCCGGTCGAACAGCCCGGCGCGGCCGCGCCGCCGGCGGCGGGATACACATACGACCCGTCGGGACGGCGTGATCCATTTCTTAGTTTGATGGGCAGGGGCAGCGATCCGGCGTCGATGGCCGTACGGCCGGCAGGGCTTCCGGGGTTGCTCATCGGTGAAATCACGGTCAAGGGAATCCTGCGCGATCGCGCGGGGTTCATCGCGATGGTTCAGGGGCCCGACAGCAAGACGTTCATCGTGCGAGCAGGTGAGCGATTGATGGACGGCACGGTCAAGTCGATTACGCAGGACACGATCGTGTTCTCGCAGGACGTGAACGACCCGCTCTCGCTCGTGAAGCAGCGGGAAATTCGGAAGACGGTGCGGTCCGGTGACCCCAACCGCGGGTGATGAACGCGATGACTTGCAGAGAGCCGAAGCGATGAGCGTGATGAACGCAGCGCAGCAGGCGGATGGAGTCTTCAGACGCCGTGCGACCCTCGCAGCCATGGCTGCGCTCGCCGTCGCCGGAAGCATGGTGCTGTCCGCCGCCGCCACACCGGCACGGCTCCTGGGAGTGTCGTCAGAGGGCAACACGCTGCTGATCCAGGCGAGCGAGCCCGTCTCTTACGTCGTCAGTCGCCCGGACCCGATGACGGTGCTCGTGGATCTGCGCAACGTGACGGTGGCCGAGGCGGCGACGAACGTGCCGCGCAAGGGCATGATTGCTGGTGTGTCGCTGGAACAGTCCGAGTCCATGGACGGCAGTACGCTGGGCCGCGTTCGGCTGAACCTTGTCCGCGCCGCTGAGTATCACGTCAGGAGCTCCCGCAACACGATTCGCGTCGAGTTGTGGCCAGCCGCCGCACCACAGACGAAACCGGTGCAACCACTCTACAGGCCGCAGATTCCTCCGCCGCCGCCGATGGCGGCCATCGAGCCCGTTCCATCCGAACCGCGCACGGACGCCCCGGCGCCGGCGACGATGATTGAGCGCGTGCGCAGCACACGGGAGCCGCTCCGAACGACGATTACGCTGACCGGAAACGGCCGGCTCGCCCCCGCAAGCGTCACTGAATCGCTGGATCAGCCTCGGCGGGTCGTGCTCGATTTCCCGAACGTCACGTCACGAGCGCCTGCACAGTCCAACGTGGACAGCGCCCTCGTCAGCAAGATCCGAATTGGCGTGAACAGCCGGGCACCGCTGCTCACGCAGGTCGTCGTGGAGATCGGCGCCGGCGTCACGTATCACGTCGAACAATCGGCCATGAACGGAAACGACCTCGCGATCGTCTTCGAGCCCCCGCAGGCGACCGGTACAATCCTGCTGGCGCCGGGCACCGAGAGTGCACCGAAGATCGAGCGGGAACCCGACATCTCGATTCAGGACGCGATCGCGAACGCGGCAGGCATTACGCCGCCGGAGGCGATGTCTGCGCTCGACACTCTGACCAAGCCCGTCGAGACCCAGCAGCCGCCCGCCTCGGCCCCGCGCCCGGCACCCAAGCCCGCGACACCGCGGCGTGCGCAGCCGATCGCCACGCCGAAGCCGGCGCCACCGCCACCCGCAACGGCCACACCGCAGCCGGCCGTGACGCTGCCGCCGCCAATACAGCCGCCTGCGACGCCGGCCCCCGCGACGCAGGCACCGGCCGCACAGCCGGTGGGGAACGCCGACAAGAAGTACACGGGAACACCGATTGACATGGACTTCCAGGGCGCGGACCTGCGTTCGGTCCTGCGCGTGTTCGCCGACATCAGCGGCCTGAACATGATCATCGACCCGGACGTGCAGGGGACGGTCGATCTCGTGCTGACGCAGGTTCCGTGGGACCAGGCGCTCGACGTCATCCTGCGTGGGCTTCAGCTCGATTACACGGTCGACGGCACCATCGTCCGCATCGCCAGGATCGATACGCTCAAGAAAGAACAGGAGTCACGCCAGCAGCTCACCAAGGCTGCCGCCGACGCGGGGACGCTTGAAGTTCGTACCTACGCGCTCAGCTACGCGCGCGCCGTGGCCGCCGCACCGCTGATTAAGCGCGCGGCGCTCTCGAACCGCGGCGACGTGCAGGTCGACGAGCGGACGAACACCCTGATCATTACTGACCTGCCCGCACGCCTGCAGACCGCGGCCCAGCTCCTCGCGACCCTCGATCGGGCCGAGCCGCAGGTCGAGGTCGAAGCCCGCATCGTGCAGACGACCCGCGACTTCGCCAGGATCATCGGCGTCCAGTGGGGCCTGAACGGCCGAATGGCGCCGGACATCGGCAATACGACAAACCTCGCGTTCCCGAACCGCGGATCGATTGGCGGTCGCACCGGAACGCTCCAGGCTCCCGACGACCCGCGGTCCGCCGGCGCCACCGAGACGACGCCAACCGCAGTCAACCTCGGAGCGCCAGGCGCAAACTCCGCGATCGGCGTTGCGCTCGGCGCGGTCAACGGCGCGTTCAACCTCGACATCGCGTTGTCGGCGCTCGAACGAACGGGCAAAGGCCGGGTCCTGTCCACACCGCGGCTGACGACGCAGAACAACATCGAGGCGGAAGTCGCACAGGGGGTCCAGATTCCCGTTCAGACGTCGGCCAACAACACCGTCACCGTGTCGTTCAAGGATGCTGTGCTGTTGCTCAAGGTGACGCCGCAGATCACGAGCGCGAACACGGTCATCATGAAGATCACCATCGAGAACGCCACGCCGGACTTCAGCCGCGAGGTGGGCGGCATTCCGCCGATCGATACTCAGCGCGCGCTGACACAGGTTCAGGTGGACGACGGCGCGACCACCGTCATCGGCGGCATTTTCGTCAGCCGCGAGCAGGTGTCGAACAACCGCACACCTGTACTGCATCGGCTGCCGCTGCTCGGATGGCTGTTCCGCCGCGACACGCAGCAGGACGAGAGCCGCGAGCTGCTGATTTTCATCACCCCCCGCATTCTGAGAGGCTAAGAGTATGAATCGGGTACCCATCGGATCTAGGCTGTATCGGAAAGCTGTGTGGGCGGGGCGCATCGCCGCCTTGGGCTCGGCGCTCGCCGTGTCCGCATCCTGCGGGTCCATGGTCCGTCAGGGAACCGGGTCGTCTTATCTGATCATCTCGTCGCTCCAGGGCGCCTCTGGCGCCAAGCCGGACGATCTCGGAAACCCGGTGTTCTCGGATGTGGTCACCGTAGTCGGTGACTCGCCGACCGTGTTCAACGACTTCGGAGAGGTCGCGTTCACGCTGGGGCTGAAGGATCCAGGTTCTCCGACGGCGCCCGCGACCGCGTCGCCGAACCAGTTCATTACAGTGGACCGCTACCGCGTCACGTTCCGCCGTGCCGACGGGCGCAACGTGCCGGGCGTGGACGTTCCGTATCCG
>JAIVJE010000433.1 GCA_020200195.1 Acidobacteriota bacterium
GTAGTTGACCGAGACGTCGAGATCCTCCACATGACATGCCAACGAGCGAAGGCGCGCAAGGATCCGGTCGCGCACAGGCAGTCCGTCGGCGAAGATCGCCTCGAAGCGCGCGCGCGCATCACGCGAGGGGGCGAGGATCGTCAGCGTGATGGCGTTGTACGGGAACACCCTCCGCCCCCGGCCGCTTGACTGCGTTTCCGCCTGGGCCGCCTCGACAATCGCGTGAACGATCTCGAGGGGCTCACGCGCCCCGGATCGCACGAATCCTCCGACCGTGCGATCGAGTGTGCCGGCGAGCTTCGCTTCGAGGTCTCTGGCTTTTCTCAGAAGATCCATGTGCTTCACTCTTTCAGCGCTCCGGCCGCAGGCGCTCCGATCAGGCCCGCGGCGGCCGCGGCGCTGACGATTTCACCGGCGGCCGGCGCTGCCGTGATGCCCCCGTAGCCCGCGTGCTCGATGACAACGGCGAACGCGATTCGCGTCTTTGCTCTATATGGGGCCGGCCCGGCCGGGGCAAACCCGACGAACCAGCCGTGCGACGCGCGACCAGCGACTTCGGCCGTACCGGTTTTACCGGCAATCGGCCAGGCATGATTTCGGAGGCTGCGTCCCGTGCCGCCGATGACCACGTCACGCATGATGCGCCCCAGCTGCCGCGCGGCCGGCGGATCCACGATGGGTTCGCTGCGTGATGGTCTGCGCGCATCCTGCTCGACGAACGGTGGGTGCAGCAAGCCATCGGCCGCCGCAATCGCAGCGACCGTCGCCATTCGCAGCGGAGATGCCACGACCTGCGCCTGGCCATAGCCGACCTGCGGCAGCGTCTGACGCACCAGGCGGGCGGAATTGCCTTTCGGCGAGAGCGATATCTTCAACCGGTCCGCGACATCCAGGAGCGGCTCCGGCCCGAGATGCGCCGCGAGCTGCGCGAAGTAGGCGTTGCACGAGTGAACGAGGCCATCGTGCATGTCGATAGTTCCGTGTGGCTGCTTATCGAGGACATCGTCGCGGACCGGCCGCGCCCAACCCCTCACTGTGGCGCCGATGCGACCGTCTGGCAGGCGCGCGCAGACGTAGCGGCCACCACTTAAGCCGGCGCGGAGCGCCGCCATGGCCACCACGAGCTTGAATGTCGACCCTGGTGGATACGCGCCATACCGGGCCCGGTCCAGCCAGACGTCCGCATCATCACCCGTCTCCGATGCCGGAACGTCGAGGGATGACGGCCAAGGATAGCTGGCGCTCGCGAGGACAGCGCCGGTGTCAGGATCGAGCACGACGGCTGCCGCCTTCCCCTGCGCCTTCCCCGCCTGGGTCGCGACGATCGAGGCTACTCGAAGCTGCAGGTTCGCGTCGATCGTGAGACGCACGTCACGCGCTCGATTTCTGAGCGACACGACCGCCGGATGTTTCGGCTCGTGACGATGACGCAGGACTGGGACCAGCTCGCGATAGTCACGATGGATCGTGTACATCGGTTGACCTGCACGATCCAGCGTCTTGACGGTGGCCGCGTGGTCGTTGAAGCCGCGCAGCCGGACGTCGGCATCACGCTCGACGTAGGATGTGTTCGTCGCGCTCCAGTTGCTGCCAGTTCGGACGTCACCAAGAACATGAAAGGCCTTGCCACCCAGCGGATAACACCGGTCATCCGGATTGGGGCACGCAGTGGCGAGTGAGATACCGAGAGCCTCGTAGTCCCGCCGCGCGCCAGCGAGCACGCGCGCGTCCTCGGTGGCTATCGGCAGGCCCCGTCGATCGTAGATGGTTCCCCTGGGGAGCTGCCGAATGAGGTCCAGAACTCTCGGGTTGTACTCGAAGCGCCGGCCGCCATCCGCCTGCACGCCAAGGTGCGGTTTGACGATGTAATCGTCGGCAGCGAGGACCTGGACGCGCACGACGACAGCGACGAGCACGAGCGCACAGAGCCCGAGCGCGCCCCCGAGATATCTGACCGGAACGCGAAACGGTTCGAAGTCATTCTGGGGACGGCTATCGGCGTGGATCGCGGCCAGCAAACCCAGGGCCGCGAAGTTCGCGAGCATGGCGGAGCCGCCGTAGCTCAGAAACGGCGTGACGACGCCGGTCAAGGGCGTGATGCCCATGACGCCGGACGCCATGATCAGCACGGGGAGGATCAGAAACAGCGTCAGGGCCGTAGCCAGGAAAAATCCGTAGTCGCTCGCGGCAAGCCGGCCGATCCGGAATCCACGCCACGCGAGGACAGCAAACAGGCCGGCAACACCCATTAGGCCGATGGCACCGAGCTCCTCGCCTATGGCGGCGAGTATCAGGTCCGTGTGGCCGGCCGGCAGATAGCGCGAGTCACCAAGTCCCAGGCCTGTGCCGAACAGACCTCCCGTGGCCATCGCCCAGACGGCGTGCGTGATCTGATTCCCCCCGGCGACGGCGTTGTCCCACGGCGACTGCCACATGCGCACGCGATCGCCAAGCGTGGCGGAGACCTGCAGGCGATACCCCAGATAGAAACCGGATGCCAGCAGGACCAACCCGGTGAGGGCCATCCCGAGCCGGCCGCGCGCGACGGCGTATACGGCCAGGAAGACGGAGCAGAGAAAGAGAGCAGGACCGAGGTCTTTCTGAAAGAAAAAGAACATCAGTGCGGCGGTCACGCCGACAAGGACTGGAAGCACGTACTCGACTCGCGGCAGATTGAGCCACGCCGGCACTCGTACGTCGCGAATAGCCTCGCTCCGAACTTCCCTGAGCAGCTCCCATCGCCGCGCAAAGTACCCCGCAAGGAACAGCGCAAGGAGCAGCCGGATCCCTTCTATGGGCTGGAAGGGGCCGAGATTGACTTTGGCGGAGCTGCTGCCTGGTCCGTGTCCGAAGAGAATCAGCAGCAGGGAGAGCGACAGCGCGGCGATCAGGGGAAGGTAGCTGAGCGAGACGAATCCCATCGCAGCGACGTCGACGAACGACAGCGCCGCCATCAGCGCCAGGCCCAGTGCGATCGTTTCTGCATACCGCACGAAGAGCAGGCTGTCGCGCAGAGGATCCGGGCGGCTCAGGAGCAGAGCGAAGCCAATGGCCGTCAGCAGGTGTGCTGCGGCCAACAGCAGCAGATCGGTTCGAACGCGCCGGCGCTGCCAGAGAAACGCCACGGCATGAAAGCCGAGAACATACAGGGCGCCGAACAGCCAGACCTGACGCCGAAACTCCTCACGCGTCCGGACGCTCAGAAACGGCTTCAACTTTGAGATGTCTCCCGGCGTGAACAGAGGGAGTCCGGCGCTCGTCGTGGCCTTGGCGATGGCGCCGACGTTGGGCACCTCGCGCCGATCGTTCCCATCCCCGCTCACGAACCGGAAGAGCTCGGCCGCCACAGAACGGCGGTCGCTCGGGTTCGCGAACGCGACTCCGAGCACAGGCTCCAGCGCATGCGCGTCGCGCACGATATTCAGATTCACGACGCGTCCACCGACGTTGGCTTCCGATTCATCGAACGCCCGCAGCCGGCCGATGCAGGCGAGCACGATCGCCAGTACCGCGACGCAGGAAGTGACCACGAGCAGCGGCTCGGGCCATCTGTATCGAGCCGCCTGCCTCAGGCGAAGCGTGTCCCGTTCCGCCGCCGTTGTGTAGGTAACGCTCATGCCGTCTGCTCGTGAGCCGCTGACGCCGACAGCCTCTCTCTCCGGTCCTGCACGTCCTTGAGGCGGCGCCGCGCGTCCCGTAGTCTCTGCGCGACCGTGCCGAAGGCGGTCGCCTTCGAGAAGTGCTCGATGGCCTTCGCATACGCATCAGCAGCGCGAGTCAGCGGTTCCAACTCCTCGCTGTCGGCGAGCGTCGTGGCGCGTTTCAGATACCCTTCGCCGAGGAGGGCCCACTCGCGGTCGCCCGCGATGTGGCCGTATCGCTCAGCCTGTGCCAGCGCGTCTGCTCCAAGTTCGATGTCGTCCATGGCGACGAAGGCCCGCATGAGGCAGAGAAACGGATCGGGCCAGTTCTGGCGTAGCTCTGCCGCCCCACGAAAGGCCGTCACCGCTGCCGTCAGCTCCTGGTGCGCTGCCGGAACCTGCTTGTCTTTGAGGCGTGCCTCGCCATCTATGCGC
>JAIVJE010000434.1 GCA_020200195.1 Acidobacteriota bacterium
GCAAGGCCACGACCACGGATTCTCTTTCTCGCAGAGGGAATCACGATGACGCATTTCGCGCGCCCGGCGGCGCTGGCGCAGGCACTGGATCCGGCCGAATGGGACGTCTACTTCTGGACGCCGAAACGATTGCATCCTTTCTTCTCTGGGAGCGTGGCTCGGCTGGGCGACCTGGCGACCATAGACCCGACCGCGTTCCTCAATTCTCTGGCCCAGGGCACCGTTTCGTACTCAAAGGAAGCGCTTCATAAGTACGTACGAGATGACCTGGCGATTTTCGAAGCAATCCAACCCGATCTCGTCATAGGCGACTACCGCCTCTCGCTCTGCATCAGCGCACCCGTTGCCAGACTCCGGTTTGCATCCATCTTCAATGCGCAGTGGAGTCCCTATCGGAAGCAGCCGGCGATCATTCCGGAACTTCCGATCACTCGGTGGCTCTCCCCCCGACTACTGAATCGGGTGTATGCCGGGTTGAGACCGATCTTTTACGCGGTCCATGCCAAGCCGGTGAACGATACCCGCCGGGCTTTCGGGCTACCTCGACTGTCACGCGATCTGCGGGACGTCTACACGGCAGGAGACCTGGTGCTCTACCCGGACGTCCCGGAATTTGTGCCGGTGGCGGAGGCCCCCTCACACCACCATTTCATCGGTCCCTGTGCCTGGTCGGCGGCGGCCCGGAAGCCCGACTGGTGGGGTGAGGTCATGTCGTCCTCAAATCCCAGGGTTTTCGTGAGTCTTGGCAGCTCGGGTCCCATCAAAGCGCTGCCGGCGGTGCTCGAAGCCCTTTCGCAGTTGCCGGTGACAGTCATTCTGGCGACCTCCGGCCGCATTGTCGGCCCGACGCATCCCAGCGTCTACGTGTGGAATCTCCTCCCGTATGAGGAAACTGCCAGCCACGTCGCCGCGGTCGTCTCGCACGGCGGTACCGGAGCCGTCTATCCGGCGCTGAGTGCCGGGACCCCTATCCTCGCGATCCCCAGCAATATCGATATGCACTTGTCGTCGGCGCTCCTTGAAGAGAGCGGCGCAGGTCTCCAGCTCAGAGTCGAGCACGCGTCACCCGAACGACTGCGGAACCGACTGGGCCGGCTGTTGTCGGAGGGTCGATTCAAAGACTCGGCAGGGACGTGGAGGACCACCCTCGCGCACTACGACACGAAGGTGCTCTTTCCGAATCTCCTGAGGCAGTGGTTCGCCAGCCAGAGACTCATTTCTTTCCCACGGGTGGGAGCTTGATTCTCCTTATTTCCTCCTCGGTTACCCGCTATTCTCCAGGTCATGACTTTCGTCAACCCAACGAAGGACTTAATTACGCCAGTACGGCGGTGTCTACGTTACCCGTATGCACGCAAGATCTTATTTTACATAGCGTTATCGAACACCGCTGAAACCATTCTCACGGCAGACTCCACTGGCATGTCACGTGCGTACTGACCAGCGACGAAAGCTCAATGTCGCGTTTCGGCGCCAAGGAAACGAGGAGTCTCATGAAGTCGAAGTCCACAATATCGGTGATATGCGGGTTGCTGATGATCTTCGGCGTGGCGGCCTCCGCCAGCGCGACACCGATCGTCGGGACACTGAGCATCACAGGCAGCGTTCAGGTTTCGGCGACGACCATCGACTGGGAACCGTTCGGAGGCCCGGAGGGCACCATATTCCTGGGTGTCCCCGGAACCGGTTACTTCGCCGATATCTGGAAGCCAGTCTCCGGCGTCAATCAGGCCGACGCACTGGATCTGTCCGCCGGGACGGTTCTGCCCCTGCCGAACTTTTTGAACGATTTCGACACGCCGTTCGCCAAGTACGACGATTTGAGCTTTACGCTGACCCAGGTGATCGTACCGGGGCTTCCGGTCTGCAACGGCTCCGAAGCGGTTGGGCAGTCTTGCGTGGCCTTCGTGGGTTCCCCGCTCATTCTGACGAGAACCACCACCGGCACCTCTGTGGAATTTGACGTGCTCGGCAACTTCCTCGATCCGACTGAAGGAGCTGATAGCGGCCTCTTCCTGGCGAGCGGCGTCTACAGCGCGCAGGTTTCCGGGATGACGCCGAACGACCTTCGACTCGCCCTGACAGGCGCTAACACCGGCCAGTTCGTGCAGGCCACCTATTCTGCGACGTTCACCGCAGTGCCCGAGCCGATGTCGCTGACTCTGCTCGGCACCGGACTCGCTGGTATTGCGTTGCGGGCTCGCCGGCGCCGTCAGGCCTCGTCGCAGTAGTACAACAAAGGCGTTCACACGAGGGCGGCATCCGCAGCGCGGGTGCCGCCCTTTTGGCGTTTAGCGGACGGTCGGCACGACGGCGGGCGGAATGTGAGCGTCCTGGCCCGCGCGCGCAGGCTCGTAACGTCCAGGCGCCAGGATTCCGTTCGGATCGAGCGCGGACTTGATGGCTTCCAGCGCTCGGGCGTAACTGGCGTCTCCAGTCATGTAGCCCATTGAACTCACATTCAGGCGGTAGGGGGGATACCCACGCTCGACGAGCACCTCCATCAGGGCGCGGTAGCACTCGCCAGCCCGCTCGTCCTCGCCGGGGGCGCTACGGTCGTAGCTGATCGTGATTACACAGATGGCGCTTCGTTCGGTCGCGAGCGACACCGTCATCTGCGGCTCGAAGCCATGCTCCAGCAGAAGGTTCGTCACAACATTCGTCAGGTTGGTGACGTCGGCGCCCGTGTTGGGAAGCACGGGACTGCACCACAGCAGGCCGCAGCCGTCCCGATCGGGATCCATGTCGTCCGGGATCTCCGTCTTTTTTCGCCAGTAGACGCTTTTCAGCGCTGACTCCGTCGGCACGCCTTTCAGAAGTCCATAGACCGGCGCGATGAGCTTGAGCGTCCGGCTGACGTCCCATCCGCTCAGCACCCGGAACGGCCTGGCGAACCGTTGCATGACCTTCAGCAGGCGGTCGTCGACAAACTGTAATCGATCGACTTTTCCGCGGAGGGCGCGACGAAGCTGCGCCCTAGCTTCGCGGACCTGTGCTCGCGTTCCGTACAGCCCGCCCGACCCGTTCCATGCTCCGATGCTCAGGGTCCGGCGCAGTCTCGCCATGGCCGCCTGATCGAGTGGAGTCCGGCCGTGCATGTCGGCCCACGGGAACTGACTCGTGGCCGCGAGTACTTTGTAGTCGTTGCCGATGTGAATCACGCTGCGGAGTGTGCCGTTCAGTCGCAGCGGGCGCAGCGCGTCGACGATGGCACCGAGCCCTTGTTCTTCGTTGCTTACGAAGAAGAAGGCCTGGAAGCATTCGGGTTCCGGCATCAGCCACACGCTCATGCGCGTGACGATGCCGAGGTTCGACTGCGAGAGCAGACCGTCCAACGACGGACCAAGACCCCAGCGACCCAGCGCTCCGGCCCGGGTTGCCGCGAAGCGGCCGAAGCCTGTCCGCACACAGTCGCCTGTCGGCAGCACCACTTCGAGTGCGCACGCGTTGCCGCAGTGGTCGCCCATCGGCGTGTGCCCGAAACCCCTCTCGAGCGTGTTACCCACGACGCTGCACTCGGGGCTGGCACCGGTCGCATCCATCCAGAGGCGAGAGTTACGCTGGCGCAGGAATTCCTGGAGCTGTCGCTGTGTGACACCCGGCTCGATGGTGACGTACGCGAGCTCTTCATCGAGCTCCAGAATCCGATTGAGACGGGCGAGATCGATTAGCACGCCATCCTCGACCGGGACGCGCGACCCATACCCCCAGTTCCTGCCGCTGCTGACTGGATAGATCGGTACTCGGCAGCGGTTGGCGATCTGAACGCACTGTTGAACGTCTTCGCGATTGGCGGGGCGGAGAATCGCCTGGACCTGTCCGCGCGTCGCGAACGTCGCGGTGCTGGCGGCCCGGAGGGCGCCGGACTCGCGTACAACGTGCATGGCGCCCAGGAGCGCCTCCCACTCACTGAGCGCGCGGGCCAGGCCGGGTCCGTCCACGCCTCTTACGCTTTCGTCGACCGGCCGAGGCCGCTGTTCATACCACGTGCAATATCAGGCAGCGAATTGCGGTTGGGCGTCCGAGGAGGCGAAGTACGCATATGCGGCGGGCGGAGCAGTTCCATCTCGCACTTGTACTTGGGGTCGTAGTACGACGGCAGGTGCAAACCGTCAACCTCGAGGTGCGAGCCGCCCAGCCGTCGGAGAATAGACGACGAGGAGTGCCGGATGGTGGCGGTCGTGATGCCGAGGGCGCCGCCAAGAACGCGACCGAGGCTGTACGCCGCAAGTGCCAGAAGTAATCCCTCCGAGGTACACCGGCTCCGCGGCGAGACCGCCCAGCCACCTACTTCGGCGTAATGCAGGCGATCGCGGCGCGCACGCGCCAGCTCGGATTCTACGGCGTGCCGTAACCTGCCGCGCCAGTCATCGTGTCGAACGAGCGGACAGTTCCGAACCCTGAGCTGCTCGACCGATGTCGTGTTGTCGTGCTCCAGATACCACACGCACGAACTGACACGGCGGTACTTGTCCAACATCAAGAGGTGCCAGCTTTTCTTGTCTTCCGGCGTCTGATGCGATCCATCAGCCAACAGGTGCTCGCTCGGCACCGCGCCATCCTGCAGGTAGATGCTCCCGCGCAGCCGCTGCATTTCCGCGATGAGTTCATTGTGTCGGCGCGAATCGACGACGGCGTTCTTGAAGTCCCCAGGGACGGAACTCTCCGGCGGGGGGAGCAACACGAGCCGCTCCTCGGCAGCCGCGATGTTCCTCTCGATCAATTTGAGCATAGACCTCTCCGCGAACAACGGCCCTGGGCAGGCGGCGCGCTGAACGGTGCTTATGGCAGTAAAAAGTTGGGGAACCGGCTGGCCACGCCAGCAAGGGCCGTGCCGTCGCTCGGACTTGTCTGTCGGAGATTCCGGTCGCGACGCGCATCCGCCGAAATTGCACCAACAGCGCGATCTCTGTGCTGATGAAAGGCTTGCGTGCGCGAAGACATAACAGCGGCGACCGACAGTGGTTCACGCGTTCGGGAACCAGGCGCCGTGCGAACGTCCTCGCTATGTAATTCTTTCTAAGGGACGAATACTACTGCGGCCCGCATCCGATTGGGAACTTTTTTCTGGTGTTTTTGAAGGCTGCTCCGGCATTCGAGGCAGGAATCTCAGCGTCGCGAAACCGGCGGTTAGACGGGCTAAAACGCAGAATATGGGTGACTTGCCCGTGAAGGCCCCCGGTCGGCAGAGACGAAAACGCATCACGATCCGATCTGCGATCCTCAAACGCCAGGAAGCAATCGAAGTCCCTCGAGGCACCTGAAAGCGGCAGGAGGTTCTGAGGGACGGATCCTCGTCGGGTAGGAATTACACCGAAATCAACGTCAACGTATCGTCACCGCGCACTTCCGACCTTCCCCGAGCGTTCCGAATGTGGCTGCGCGATTTTTTTGCGCGAGACGGTGCGAACGTCAGATTAAATGGAGTCGTTCGGGATTGAGTCGATCCGGGGTGTGCGGCGAGACGCGATCGATGGCGCGCCGCACTTCCGCGACCAGGTGCGCCGGCAGACACGGCTTGAGCAGCAGCGCTTCGACGCCGGCGCGCACGGCTGCCGCGCGAACGTCCGGTGTCCAATGCGCCGTCATGCCAATGACCGGAATGCCGTGGGTGCGGCTGTCTTCTCGCAGACACATGGCGAGCGTAAACCCATCAAGTCCGG
>JAIVJE010000145.1 GCA_020200195.1 Acidobacteriota bacterium
GATTGTCATCAGTTTCCCGCCTTTATCCGCGGCCGCTTCGGTGCTCTCACTTTCCGCCCACGGTTGGCTGACCGCTAGAGGTAACTGGAGTGAAGTAGAGATTATGTGCGTCTACACGAAGATAACGGCCAACCAGCACGTAGTTCCGCTGCGCGAAGTAGTCAAGAATCTGCTGGCGCACTTCTGGATGGGCCTCGATGCAGACAAGTGAAGGTCTGTAGCGCTTGATGTCGAAACCTGCAAGCGCCTTAGGCTCCGACAGCTCGATGTCCATCGACAGGAAATCGAGGCGGCTGACACGAGCTTGATCGAGAATGACGTTCAGCGTCGTCGTCGCCACGTCGCGGGGCTTACCGGGGGAGCCTTCCCGCTTCGTGAATTCCTCACTGACCGACGCAACGAGCTTGTTTTCGGTCGGCACGAAGAACCGCACGGTATCGCCGGCAACATCTGATACGAACGCGGCCACGAACTGCGTGCGCGGGCGATGCACCCGGTAGTCGGCGGCGAACTCCTCGAGCGCGTCGATTGCGACTCCCGACCAGCCGAGCTGCGACTCGAGGTAGAAGGTATTGCTATCGTCTCGGTAATGGTTCGCCCCTACATCCAGAAACACGCCGTCTCGGTGATCCTCGAAATAGTCACGAATGATCAATTCCTCTACGTCGCGCGAGTAATGCCTGGCGCCGTATTTCCGTTCAATCGGCTGCAACTCGCGGCGACCATTCTCGCCGAAATACGCGTTTGCAAGTATTTGTTCGCGATAGGAATCGCGATAGTAATCGTGAGCCGCCGTCCAAGTACAGACGAGCACGGCCAATCCGACGAGGAACAGCTCCGAAAATGAATGCCACCGCCTGGGAACCATGAACACCTCAATGAGAAATGAGTGCTCGCCGCATTGGGTCTGAACCTATTTCGCGCCGGGCCGTACAAGACGCACTTTCGTCAGTTCCACGAAGCCTTCGCTCCGGCCCCACCGCGGATGCTGGAACTCGACTCGCACCCAGGGCCCCTGTTCGCGTACCACCTTGAACCGAGTGTTCGCAGGGAACACGTGGAGGGGAACTCGGGTGGCGTCGGGCAGGACGAACACCGGTGTCGCGTCGAGCGTGACCGCGAAGATGTCATCAGCCGACGACGCAGCCGTCTTCGGGCTGGCATAGCCGGGCGTTGTCTGAGGTGGTTGCCTCCCTGGCGTGGGCCGGGCGGGCGGTGGCTTGCGGTCCCCGAGCCGCACGCGCAGCCCGAATCCTGTCTGTACTCCACCCAGATCGACCGTGAGTGCATCGCCTTCGCCAGCTGGCGGAAATTTCATCGTCGCCCGGCTGAATCGCACGAGGGCCCCGACGCCCACTCGCTTCGTAAAGAACCAGCTGATGTCCGCTCCGGCATGGAAGCCCACCTGGTTCTCGCTGACGTCCCGGATCGTCGTCCGGTTGAATGTCGCAGAGTCGAACGGATACGCCTCGTCGTACACGACGGCGTCGACGAACGACCGCTTGACCATGAACAACGAGGGGCCCGCGGCAATTCCCAGCTCGAGCCTGGAGCTGATCGGCAGGACGTACAACGCGCTCAAGTGGATGACCTGCTCGCGATGCTCCAAAGGCGCCGACTCACCCTGGATATCGCGCTGCTGGTTGAAGTGGAAGGGGTGCGGCACGCGCGCGGTCACGGGCGCGGTACTGCCACCGTCGTCATACAACGTGTAGGTGACGGCCGCCGCGCTGTTGCGACCGATATACATGCCTGCGCTGGCTTCATACTGCACGCCCTGTTCGACGGCGTAATCCGTAGTCCAGCTCAATTCCTCACCATAGAGATTGTCGCGACGCGTTTCGCTGAACGTGAGCCCTTCAATCTGATAGCCGCCGTTGGCAGTCACGAAGACGCGGCCGGTCTGTGGCGGTTGGGCTCGGCGAACAGTCGGCCGGCTGGGCGGCTGCGCTGACGATTGACCGGCGGCGTTCACCGCAGGCAACCACACACCGACGGTGCACAGCGCCGTGAGGATCACGAGGGACCGTTTCGTCATGTACATCGTTGCTCTCCTCACTGCACCCCGACGGCGGTCCACGCTTCGACGATTGCGCGTTCGGCGGGACTGCCGGCGCCATACAAATCGCGGGCAGCCTGAATGGTCGTTGCGCGCGCGGTCGAAAAGGTGGCGGTCGACGTCAGCATGAAGGCGAATGCGCGATAGAACACTTTTTCGATCTGGTCCCGATTCGCAGCGCCGACGCCGGTGACTCGCAGGCCGGACGTCCGATTCACGCCCCCTTCGATCGCCAGATAAAACGCCTGATTCGGAATCCCGGCGTTGATATGGACGCCACCTTCATCCTCCTCGCCCGTGAACCGGCGACTGTAGTGATCCGGGTCTCCAAACGTGCCGGGGTTCGACATCGAGCGAATCCCGCCAGGACGGAAGACGTCTTCGCCCATGAGGTAATCGGCCTGCCGGCTGCCCGAGCCGGCGGATTGATAAAAGAACTCGACGCTGGTGCCGACGATGTCGGCAAAGGCTTCGTCGAGCGCGCCGGATTCATTGCGATAAACCAGTCTCGAGCTATAGGCGGTGAGGCCATGCGTCAGTTCATGCGCCACGATGTCGAGCGCACCGGCAAGGTAGTCGACGTACTGGCCCGTCTCGACAAGCACGAAGCCGGGTGGCAGGCCTTCCCCGAACACCATCACGCCTCTGCCGGCCGGTCCGCAACCATCGCACCAGAACGCGTTGACGATGTAATCGAATGCCGAAGGTGGAAGCGTATTGATGTCGCTGCGGCGAACGGGGTGGGTGATCGCGAAGATGGGCGTGTCGTTGTCGTCCAGCCCGCGGCGGCCGAATCGCTTGAAGTAGTAGTCGTAGGTCCAGCCGAGCTGGGCGTGTGCGTCGACGTTGGCGCCGTCCGTCCACACGTTGTCGGTGTCGTTCGCAATATCCGACGTGGCGGGCTGGTACACACCGTCGAGATACGCGTCGGCCCTGACGAAGTTGCCCTGCATGTCGTACGTCACGAGCGTCGGTGGCCTCAACGCGTCGTCAGCCACGAAGCCGCCTGATATCGAGGAGGCGCTGACTTTTTTGGTGTCGCCGAGCACGCCGGTCCCTGTCCCAACGGCCGCGGCCTGCGTTTTCCGGTCGCTGTACTCGAGCACGATCGCGCCGGAATGCGCGTCGAGGAACGTATGCATCCAGCGACCGTCGCGCCACACGTGCGTGCGATACGCCAACGCATAACCCGCCTCGTCTCTGGGCAGGATCACCAGTTCGATCTCCCGGTCCGGGAGTAATGGCCGGCCGGAGAGCGTTTCGAATGCCTTTCGCGCCTCCGGTGCGGAAAGCCGTGGACGCGTGGAGATACCGCTGACGGTGTGCAGCGCTCCAAAGATGGATTCGGTGACGCCCTCTGAGAACTGGCGGGCGACGTCACCGCCCACCACGCGCACGCCTTCGAAGTACTGGTCGTATCGTTCGTGCGTGCGTCCCTCAATCTGGGTATCCGGACGGGACTTCCGGATGACCAGCTGGCCTTGGCGCAGCATGCCATCGATCGTGGCGTCCCAGGTACGAAGCGACGCCCGATCCTGTGTTGTCGCGCGGATGGATCTTGCCGCGATGCCTGCTGTCGGTCCGGCCTGCGCGAGCAGTGACGCCCCCGCGCCCAGAATGGCGAGGCCAACGGCCCAATGTACCAGTCGCATCTATCCTCCTCATCAGCGTCCTCACCCGGCGTTCCGCTGATTCACACCGTGCCGTCTACTGAAGTAAACCTCGGCTGGGATCGTATCGGCCAAACGGGTGCTGAGCTGACCTGCCCTGGTCAGTGTCAGAACCTGGACTGTCGGCGAGAGGGGCATTCTACAACGGCTGGCATCAAGTTTGTAGCGTCACGGAGAACTCGTGAAGGAGGCCTGATGGCGAAGAAGAAGACGTCGGGACGTAAGCGCGCGCAAGCGGAGCACCACGAAGCGGGAAGTCATCGACACAGGCAGAAACAGGAGTTTTGGGAAGCGCACTTCCACGGGCCGGTTCAGGGA
>JAIVJE010000294.1 GCA_020200195.1 Acidobacteriota bacterium
GCTAAGTACCGCATTCCATAATTACGGCGACGTATTTTGAATTGCGCGCGGCCGGCCCAAGCGGCTATCCTCATCATGAGGAGGTGCTGCGCGGATGCCACGACACAGCCCATTTCGTATCCAACTTACCCGCGAGGAACGGCGCGCGCTCGAGGCCAGAGCCCGCAAATATACGTCACCGTATCGAGACGTCATCAGGGCCAAGCTGGTCCTCTTGGCGGCCGAGGGTCTGGCCAATGACGTCATTGCGGCGCGCTTGGATACTCCGCGGCAGATTATCAGCAAGTGGCGCCACCGGTTCTTTGACGAACGCCTTGCCGGCCTCGATGAGGAGCCGCGAGGCGGGCGCCCAGCCCGCTTTTCCCCCCACCGTCGTCGTTGAGGTCAAGCGGATTGCTTGCGAACGCCCGATGGACGCCGGCGTGCCCCTCGCGCGGTGGTCGTTGCCGGACCTGCGCCGTGAAGTCTTGACGCGCGGGATCGTCGCCACGGTCAGCGGCACGACGCTGTGGCGGTGGCTGGACGCGGACGCGATCCGGCCCTGGCGCCATCGCAGCTGGCTCTTCCCGCGCGATCCGCGGTTCGCGGAGCTGGCCGGTCCCGTCTTGGATCTCTATGCCGGACGGTGGGACGGCCGCCCCTTGGGGCCGCGTGATTACGTGATCTCGGCCGACGAGAAGACCAGCATTCAAGCGCGCCAGCGTCGCCATGCGCCGGCACCCGTCGCGGCCCAGCGCACGATGCGCATCGAGCACGAATATCATCGACGCGGGGCGTGGGCGTATCTCGCGGCCTGGGATGTCCACCACGCGCACCTTTTGGGGCGCTGTGAGGCGCGCAGCGGCATGGCGGCGTTTGATCGCCTCGTCGATCAGGTCATGACCCAAGAACCCTACCGGTCCGCGCGCCGCGTGTTTTGGGTCATGGACAACGGCTCGGCGCACCGCGGCGCGAAAGGTGACGCTCGATTGCGTGATCGCTGGCCTACGCTGGTGCCCGTTCACACGCCGCGCCATGCCAGCTGGCTCAACCAGATCGAAATCTATTTCTCGATCGTGCAACGGAAGGTCCTGACCCCAAACGATTTCGCGAGCTTGGCCACGCTGGAGCACTATTTGATCGCCTTTCAGCATCGCTATCAGGCCGCCGCGCAGCCCTTCCGCTGGACGTTCGCCCGCGTGGACTTGCAGCAACTCCTCACCAAGCTCGCGACGGCGGCGGAGCCGGTACGGCCGGCCGCATGACGTGGGAAAATACGTCACCGTAATTCAGAAATGCTGCACTAAGCTAGGCCCATCGCACATGCCGGTCCTGTCCGGACCCAGTCGCTCCTCGATAAGTAACAACAGTCGCGCAGTATTCATCTATTCTGTGTCCGGGGGGGACGGCTAACACCCCCGAGGCCGTCCTGATTGGTCGAAGCGACATCCGCTTGGTCTTCGTACATGTCAGGAACTGGTCGTCTCTCTATGAGTCCACGGCACGGACGAGTTGAACTGGTTCTTCAAACAGCAAAGCGTGAGAAAGCCGCAGCATCCATGATGGCGCGCGGTTCGGTCCGGATGCCGAATCAGTTGGTTGGCCGACCGAACGAGTTCGTCCACAATAGAGGGGCGATTCAGAGGAGGCGACGAAATGCCGCAGTTGACCCGTATCACTCGAGACCCCATTGTAATGGGCGGAAAGCCGTGCATCCGGGGCATGCGTGTCACGGTGGGCACGGTGGTCGGTCTCGTAGCCGCCGGTCGCACCCGGGACGAAATCCTCCGCGAGTATCCCTACCTGGAAGCTGAGGACATCGCAGAAGCCTTGACCTACGCCGCGTGGCGGGCAGAAGAAGTCGAAGTTCCGCTGCGCCAGCCGTGAAGCTGCTCGTGGACATGAACCTGTCGCCAAGCTGGATCGACCGGCTGGCGCGCCACGGGTTCGAGGCCGTCCACTGGTCCACCATCGGTGCGGCGACCGCGCCGGACGTCGAGATCCTGGCGTGGGCACATCAGCACAGTGTCGTCCTCGTCACCAACGATTTGGACTTCTCGGCGATCCTCGCGGCCGGAGCCGTTGACGGGCCGAGCGTAGTTCAAATCCGAACTCAGGACCTGCTCTCGGATACCGTCGTCAGCATCGTCGCCCAGGCACTCGAAGCGCACCGCGAGGACATCGAGCGAGGTGCGCTGCTATCGATCGACGAGGCTGGGATCCGCGTCAGAGTGCTGCCTCTCCGCCGACCGCACGATCTGCCGTAGCACCCATCGGCCGGATGTCACACGCCCCCTTTTCGCCTTCCCTGGTTGCTAGCGTCTGGACGCGAGAAGGGGGAACAGGGTAGGGGAACCGAAACGCGGGAGCACCGTTCCCCTGGCTGACACACAGTCCGCCCGCAAAGGGCACGGCGTGCTTGCCCTTGTGCAGGACAAACGAAGCTCGATGTTCTTGCCAGTCTGGGGCTTCGGGTCTGACGCCGGCGGCGCTCTGTGCCGCCCGAGTCGCAGTCGGTACCCGGGTCGCAACGAGACAGCGAGCGAACTGGGGCGTGAGCGACCCCCACTTGGCTGCCCCCTTCTTCGCCCCACACTGTGTACCGAGGGGGTCGCTCACGCCCCAGGTGCATGTCGCCGTCGTCCGGCAATACTGCGCTCCATCAGTCTCATCCTCGAGTGCGCCGCCGTGCCGAGCGCCCTATCCACGTCATTCGCTTCGACTGTCAGCACCTGTGTCAGGTCCTTCCGGAAAACTGCGTTCATATAGGTGAACGCGCGAACCACTGAATCAGCGCCTGAGACGGTCACCTGGCCGCCACCTCCTTCCTGTCTTCCAACCTGCGCGTCTCGTTCGTCCGGTAGGTCCTCGCGCTGAGCATAGCCGTCGCTACGAGGGCGGCCATCACGATGACGGATTGTCCGGCGGTCCTCGGCCCAGTCAAGCCACTCCGCTTTGCTCCGTCCCCTACGGGGCTGCGGGCTCGACAGGGCCTCGGCTACGCCGGACGCCTGGCAATTACGTGATGGTCGCAGGTCGAATCGCAAGCGCGCTCAGCCTGAGATTCAGAGATCGACACGCATAGGAGCGATGGCGTTATGATGCGGTCTCGAGAGAAGCGCAATCGACGGCCTCGACGCGGAACACGGCGAAGCGGAACGTGCGATCACGACGACGAGTCCCTGCGGGTGCTCGTCCGTATCCTGGCTCGCGAGGCGGTACGCGAATCGTTCAAGCGGGAAGTCTCGGCACGGAATGAAACATCGCTGAGGTGACGGTGCAGTGAAGGTCGCCATCTACGCCCGGTACTCTGCGGACAACCAGCGCGATGCGTCGATAGCAGACGAACTGCGCGTCTGCCGGGAGTTCGCCGCGCGCCAGGGCTGGACGATCATCAACGAATTCACCGATCACGCTCTATCAGGAGCGACACTCCTGCGCGCCGGTTTTCAGGCGCTGATGCGGGACGCGTTGAATCAACGATTTGACGTTGTGCTCGCGGAAGCGCTGGATCGATTCAGCCGGGACCAGGAGGACACCGCCGGACTCTTCAAGCGCCTCACTTTCGCCGGCGTGAACATCGTCACGCTTGCCGAGGGCGACATCACGCACCTGCACGTCGGGCTGAAGGGCACGATGAACGCGCTCTTCCTGAAGGACCTTGCCGATAAGACACGTCGGGGACTGCGCGGCCGCGTCGAGGTCGGGAAATCCGGAGGCGGTCTCTGCTACGGCTATAGGGTCACGCACGCGACGCGCGAAGGCGTGCCGGCGACAGGCGATCGCGAGATCGTTCCGAACGAAGCCGCAGTAGTCCGGCGAATCTTCCGCGACTATGCAGCCGGCGTGTCGCCCAAGGCGCTCGCGAGACAGCTGAACGCAGAACGTTGTCTAGGGCCGGGCCGCGCGCCGTGGAACCCCAGTACCATTCACGGGAATCCCGCACGGGGCACCGGGATCCTGAACAACGAGCTGTATGTCGGCCGCCTCGTATGGAATCGACTGCGATACGTGAAGGACCCGGACACAGGGAAACGGGTCTCACGGCCGAATCCGCCATCCGACTGGGTGATCACCGCCGTTCCCCAGCTGCGCATCATAGACGACGAGCAATGGGAGCAGGTGAGGGCGCGCCAAGCGGCAATGCGGCGCGTGACGTCGAAGGGCGATCCGCAACACTTCAACCGGGCACGGCGACCGAAGTACCTCTTCTCGGGCCTGACGAAATGCGCCGAGTGCGGCGGCGGGTACGTCATGTATTGGCGGGACCGGCTGGCGTGCTTCAGCGCACGCTCCCGCGGTACTTGCACTAATCGCCTCACCATCAGCCGCCAGGAGGTGGAAGAACGGGTTCTCGTCGCGCCGCGCGACAACCTGATGCGACGCGACCTTTTCGAGGAGTTCTACCGCGAGTACGTGCGCGAGCTGAATCGTCTGCGAATGGAGCACCGCGCGAGCCTGACGAACGGCCGTGCGGAGCTTGCCAGCGTCGTCCGCGAGATCCGGAAGCTCATTCAGGCTATCAAGGACGGCGTCTCGGCATTGTCCATCAAGGACGAGCTCCTCTCGCTTGAAGCGAGGAAAGCAGAACTGCAGTCGCGCCTCGACGCGCCGGAGATGCCGGAGCTGCTGCACCCGCGAATGGCGGACGTCTATCGCGAGAAGGTCGGGGGCCTGTGCCGTGCGTGGAGAGCGAGGAGAGCCGCACGAGCGCCGTGGAGGCCATTCGCGCGCTGGTCGAGGCCATCGTGCTTGAACCGGATGGCGACCGCCTGAACATCACGCTGAAGGGCGACTTGGCCGGAATGCTGAGCGCGGCCAGAGACAGCAAGAGGTCGCCGGAAACGGGCGACCTCTTGGTCCAAATAAAGTTGGTTGCGGGGGCGTGCAACCAGCGGTACTTGCTGCTGTGGTCGGCCCCCGGATGAGTGTCGGCTCGCCGGCTGGCTCTTCACGATACAAGTCAAACCGCTATCCGCCGGCGATGAAGGGACCGTGCGCGCACGTCACCGACGCCCATCGCTGACCGTGCCGTTCAGCGATTGCAGAAAGGCCGCGAGCGCCTGTCTCTCCGCGGTGGTGAGTCGCAACGGCCGAAGCTCGGGGTCGAGTCCCGGGCTGAGGTTGGCACCGCGATTGTAATAGTCGATGACCTCGTCGAGGGTGACGAGGCTGCCGTCATGCATGTAGGGGGATGTCCGGGCGATTTCGCGAAGCGTGGGCGTTTTGAACGCGCCGCGGTCCTCGACTTTTCCCGTCACCGCCGACCGCCCCTCGTCGTGCAGCCGGCCGTCGCGCCACGCGACTCCCGTGTTGTGGAAACGCTCGTCGGTGAAGTTCGGGCCGACATGGCAGGCGGTGCAGTTACCTTTGCCACGAAAAATCTGCAGGCCAGCCCGCTGCTCGGGCGAGAGTGCCAGGCGGTCGCCGTTGACGAAGCGATCGAAACGGGAGTTGCCAGACAGGATCGAACGCACGTAGCTTGCCAGGGCGCGTGAGATCTCCTCAGGCGACAGCCCGACACGGGCGCTCACTTCCGGGAGCGTCATGTCCATCTCGTTGCGATCCTGGATCGGCTGCAGGACCTGCTCTTCGAGCGACGCGGCACGACCGTCCCAGAAGAAGGCGCGGCCGTAGCCGCGGTTGATGAGGGGAGGCGCACTGCGACGTCCAAGCCTTCTCGCCACACCGATTGCAACCGGATGGCCGTCCGAGAACGCACGGTCCGGCTTGTGGCACGACGCGCAGGCGATCGAGCGGTCGCGCGACAGGCGACGGTCGTGGAACAGCCGCCGCCCCAGCTCGATCTTCTCGAACGTAAGGGGGTTCCCCTCCGGGACCGGCATGTACAGATCCAGTCCCAGAGGGACGGCAAGCAGGATCGCCAGTACGAACAGGGCCATTAGTCGTGCTATCGGGCCAAGGTGGCCTGGAGAACGTTCTCGAGTGCCCAGACCTCCCGCAGGTCCTGCCCCGTGAAGAACGCGATCTGTTTGCCGTCTGGTTGCAGCCGAATACCGAGCGCCTTCCAGCCGCGGATATCGATATCGAGCTTTCGGGCCTTGCCACCAGTCACCGGCACCAGCCAGAGGTCCTTGGGCTCGAAGCGGTCTCCGGTCGCATTCACGACGATCACGGCCTGACTGTCGGGCGTCCACGACATCCCGCCATAACCCTCCAACCTGTCTGGGTGATTCACGTGAAACAACGCCCGTGGCTCACCCCCGGCGACTGGCCTCACAGTGAGGGTTGTCGTCTTTGTCTTGGGATCGACGACGACCAGAGCCAGAAATCGACCGTCGGGCGACAGCTCGACGTTGCCGCCGCCATCGGGTCGAGTGAACAGCTCCCGCGTGTCTCCGGACGACAGATGATGCTCGAACAGTCGCTGAGGTCCGCTACCCAGGGTGACGCGGCCCACCTCGTAGTAGATCTTCTTGCCGTCTGGCGAGACCTGCACGCGACATAAGTCAGCATCGGCAATCACGGACGCTTTCCCGGTCTCTGCATCGATGCGGTAGATCGCGCCATGCCCTTTGAAATCCCGGCCGAACACGACCAACGACCGTGAATCGGGCAACCAGCGCGGTTCGTTGATGTATAGGAGCGCTGGGCGCAATTCACGGACGCGACCAGACTCCACAGAACGAATCGACACAGCCTGCAGACCGTTCGCGGTCGTTGATTTGTACGCAAGCTGCTTCCCATCGGCAGACCAGTCAGGTCGGCCGCTGCGGAAGTTCTCCAGAACCGCCGGCCCCAACAGCCTTCCAGCTTCGAGATCGATCGGGGCGACCTGGAGGCTCAGCGTGCTGGCGTCTCTGACAATGTGCAAAGTACCTGACGCAGTGAGTCCCTGCGACAAGACCGATCCGATATCAGGCTTGAGGAGCGCCGGCGCGCCACGGGGTTTCCCATCGGTGACGGGCTGCGTCCACAGCGCCACGGCGTTGGTGCGATCGCTGGCAAAGAGTAGTCGGCTGCCGTCGAGTGACCACCCCATGACCACGTCGTCGCCTGGATGCTGGACGGCAGGCGTTTCGCTGCTGCCGTCGACGGCGATGATGAAGACATCCCGCTGCGCCTCGGCATCGTTGGCCGGCAGATCGTAGGCTAGGTATCTGCCATCAGGCGAGAAGAACATCTTCTTGGGGCCACGCCACCCAACCGTCTTCAACCCTCGAAACGAGCCGTCCTGAACACCGATGATCGCGATCAGCCCGCTTTGATCCTTTCGGGTGACGAGGACAGCGAGTGACTTGTCGTCTGGAGACCAGTCGGTCGGATTGAAAAAGTCAATCTCATCACTCGCGTACACGCGCCGGGGTTGCGGGATGCCCGCCCCCTCCACGCTCATGATTCGGAGTTCGTTGGTAAAGGCGGGCTGGCTGTAGGTCCGCCAGCCGTACGCCACCTGCCTCCCATCCCGCGAGAAGGTGGACGAGTAGGCATTTCCCACACTCCAGTCCTTATTGCCTGTGAGAGGCCGGTCCGTGCCTACCACGAGATCGTGCAAAATCAGGTTGCCGGTCAGATTCCAGTCTGTGTACGAGATGAATCGGCCGTCCGGCGACACCCTGCCATCGCCCCACGTGATGTCTGCACCAGCCTTGACCACACGGTCGCCAGTGGCACGCGCGCCGGAGTTCGCCCCACCGAGTCGCGCGCGAGCCATAGCGACAGCATCCTTTTGATCGCCGAAGTCACGAATCACGCGCTCGTATATCGTCCTGGCCTCGGCGTTCCCAAGCTTCTGATGACAGCCGGCCATCCGGACGAGCGCACGGGCCGCCAGCGCGCGGTCGCCGCTCTGAGCGATCGTTCGATACAGCTCGATCGCACCCTTGAGATCGCCTACAACCTCCTCCTCGTGCTGCGCCGCCTTGAACTGGGCCTCGCTCGAGCGAGTGGCTTGGGCGAGCAGCAGCGTGCTACTGGTGACTGTCGCGATAATTACGGCGAGCAGCAATTTGTTCTTCATGCGAGACAACCTCCCTGACTGCAGGGTAGGAGTCGAGCATCATCCGCCAATCGCCCCACGGTCATCGCTCGGTCACGCCTTCGCCATCGAACCTGTAGCCGAGTCCTCGCAGGGCGACGAGGTATCGCGGGTGCGCCGGATCGGGCTCGATCTTCTTACGCAGGCTGTTCACCTGGTTGTCGACGACGCGGTCGGTGACGTGCGTACCGGGTCCCCAGACCTCGTCCAGCAACTGGGCGCGTGTGAGCAGACGTCCCGAGCGACGGACGAACGCCGACAACAGCTTGAACTCGAGCGCCGACAGATCCACGACCTTTCCCGCACGCCGCAGTTCGCACCGAGAGAGGCTCAATTCCGCGTCGCCGAAGCGATGGACGTCGGGCGCCTGCGCGGCGCTCCGGCGTAAGTGTGCCTTGACCCGCGCGCGCAACTCGCGTGCGCTATAGGGCTTGGTCACGTAGTCGTCGGCACCTGCTTCCAGCCCCATGACCTTCTCCGCCTCCTGTGTCCGTGCGGTCAGCATCACGATGGGCGTGTCCACGCCGGCGCGTCGCACCTCGCGGCACACCTCGAACCCGTCGCGCTTGGGCAACATGACATCCAGCAGAATCAGGTCGAACTCCCGCGACATCGCCCGGCGTTCGGCCATCTCTCCGTCGATCGCCAGCTCTGTCTCGTAGCCCTCCCGGCGCAGGTCGTCTTCGAGCGCCAGGGCAATGCTTGGCTCGTCCTCGACAATGAGGATCTTCTTCATATTCATGCGTGACTCGGCCGCACGGGGAGCAGCGCCGTAAAGCGGCTCCCCCGTCCTGGCTCGCTTTGTAGTTCAAGGCGCCCACCGTGCGCCTTCACAATCTGCTCGGCCATCGTCAATCCGATCCCGGTGCCTTTGACATTCAGCGCCCGGGCTGACGACCCGCGCGCGAACTTTCGAAAGATCGCTCGGTGCTCGTCCTTCGGAATGCCGACCCCTTCGTCCTCAACCGAGATGCCGACGAAGGCGCCCTGCGGTCTGACGGACACCCTGATCGGGGACGATTCGGGTGAGTACTTGGACGCGTTGTCCAGAAGGTTCCGGAGCGCAAGCGCCAACGCCTCACGGTCCGCGCGAATGCGGACTGGCTCGCGAGCTCGGACGGAGAGCGCCTGCCACTCGATGCGATGCGCCGCGGAAGGCGCGTGGTCGCGACACTCCTGAACGACCTGCTTCACCAGTTCTGTCGCGTCGGTGTCGACAAACTGATAGCCACGGCGTCCGGCGTCGATGCGGCCGAAGTCCAAGAGGCTCTCCACCATCGCGTGCAGACGGCGGCTCTCCCGTCCGAGCGCTCCGTAGTAGAGCGGCAGCCGGTCCGGAGGAGTGGCTCCCTCCTCGAGCATCTCCGTCAGATGGCACATGGCGGTCAGCGGCGTCCGGAATTCGTGCGAGACCGCGGCCACGAAGTCCGATTGGAGCCGTGCGACGTCGAGTTCCCGGCGCACGGCCCGGAACACGAAATAGCCCGCGGCCGTGATCGCCAGGAGCATCACACCGAAGCCGGCCGCCAAGACGTTCCGTCGCGAATTCGAGATCGCCTGTGCCGCAACTGGATCCGCAAGCGCAACGTGGATGGTCCACGGCAGGTCCGTTTCCCGAAAGGTCCTCGTCACTCGATCGGCGTCGGCGACCGGACTGCCCCAAGACAGGCGCCCGGACGGATCCTCCAGCGCCAGCCGAACATCGAGGTTCTGCAAGACGGCCTGCGTGGACGTCATCAAATCGTCAACGCGACCAATAAGAGCGGCCGTGCCGGCGGGTGTGCGGCGCCAGACCGCGGCAAACACGGACTCGTTGACGGCGCTGGCCGCCCGGCCCGCAGACTGCTGCTGCCACAGCGGCCACAACGCTTCAACCGCTCGAGCAAGATCCAGGCTTGGACGGCTGGTTTCTGCCGGGGCATGCGGGGTTGACAAGACTTCCTGATAGAAGTCGAACGTGGCCCGATCGATTTGGAAGCGCCCGTCGAAGAGCGCCGACACGAGGAGCTGCTTCTCCTTTGCTGCCTCGTCGCCGCCGGTCGCGTTCAGCAGGACGATCCGCTCTCGGCGTGCCACGAGCTCGGCAGGTGACCCGGCGACAGGGGTCTCGCCCAGTCCCGCCAACTCGCCGTACACGGCAAACGCCTCCCGAAGCTTCTGCTGCTTTCGAAGGACGCGAGCGAGCCGCATCAGCGCGGCTCCGCGAACCGATCGGTCCTTCGATGCGGCGATCGCACGATACGAGACGGCGACGTTCGACAGGTCTTGGTTGCGGAACTCCTGCGCCTCGGCGTCCGCAAACAGTATCGCGGGCACATCAAGCGGAGGCGAGGCTTTCGGGTAGTACGGCAGCCGGACGCCCTGCCGCTGAAGGAGACGTGAGTCGAACACGAGGAAGACGGCGTCGGCAGGAAGCGAGACCGATTCTCCCTGCGCGGCCGGGATCAACAGATCGTTCCGGGCGGCCAGACTGCGATCTATCTCGCGGGCGGCCAGCGCAGCGGCGTTGTCGAGCCGCTCGCGAACACGCTGGACATCGAGCGCGCGGTCCTGCTCCAACAGCCGCCACCCGAGCCAGCCGACGGCCACGAGCGGAATGCCCGCCAGGAACACGAACAACGCCAACAGCGTTACCGGCGCCGCGAGCTGATTGCGCAATGCTAGACCCACCCGTTACCTGCACATTCTACTCGGGTGTGTCAGGCGCCTATCGACGGTGTGTCACGGTTCTGTCAGCCGCGAATTGGCCGAACAGGGTGAGTTCGTTGACAATGGAGGCTGAACGGAGGGAGCCCAATCCCGGAACTCGCGCGCATCACTCGTGACCCTCGCGTAATGGGCGGAAAACTTTGCATCCGTGGCATGCGTGTGACGGACGGTACCGTCGTCGGGCTGATGGCGGCTGGTCGGACTAATGAGGAGATCCTCCGCGAGTACCCGTACCTGAAGGTCGCGGACATCGCCTAGGCCCTGTCCTATGCGGCCTGGCGGGCCGAGGAAGTCGAAGTCCCCCTGAGGCAACGGTGAAGCTGCTCGTGGACATGAACCTGTCGCCGAGTTGGGTCGACCGGCTGACGCGACATGGATTCGAGGCGGCCACTGGTCGACTATCGGCGCAGCAACCGCGCCTGATGAGGAGATCCTGGCGTGGGCACGTGAACGTCGATTCGTCGTGTTCACCAACGACCTCGTTCTCGGCGATTCTCGCCGCCCCTCACGCCGGGCGCCCAGCGTCGTGCAAGTCCGAACTCAAGACCTCTTGTCGGAAGCGGCGGTGAGTGTCGTGGCGACAGCGATTGAAGCGTTCCGCTGGGATCGACGGTGGCGCGCTGCTATCAATCGATGAAGCCGGAACACCCGTGAGGATGCTGCCTCTCCGTCGCTCGCGACACCTGACATAACGGCCGTCGAGAGGCGCTGCGGATGCAACGGCTGACGCCGCAAGCGCCCCGATCTGCCGCCCGGCCGGCGGACAGCGAGCTGATCGGCGAGACTTGGAAATCCTCGCCCCTTGGTTGCTGTCGGATCCGAAATCGGAGGGGAACGCATGGGGGGAACGCAAACGCGGGAGCACCGTTCCCCCTGCGCCACTGCACGCCTCTGACGCCTCCGCACTCGCGGTGCGATCGCCGTGCAGAATTCAAGAAGGCGGCGATGTTCTTCCTTCAGTGCGGTTTGCATGGCACAATCACGGGCGGCGCTTTGAGCCGCCCGTTCCCAGCCGCGCCCGTGTCGCAACGGCGCAAGAAGGAGTCTGGGGCGTGAGCGACCCCCACTTCGCTGCCCCCTTCTTCGCCCCACGCCCCGTCTGGAGGGGGTCGCTCACGCCCCACTTGCGTGTCTCATTCGTCCGGTCGAACTGCATGCAGTCGCTGTCATTCGTCGAGCGCGCCGCCGCGTATTGCAGCCGCACTGTCCGGATCAACGCGCCTGTCAGGTTTCGCCGGGAACCTGCGTTCATTAGGGTGAGCGCGCACTCGCTCTGAATCACACCTGCGGCGGTTGTTGACCGCTGCCTCCTGCTCCTCTTCCACCCGCGCGTCTCAATCACCTTGTGAGTTTCGGGAAGGCGAACCGGTCGCATGCTCTGCGGCCATCACGACTCGAGATTGTCCGGCGCTCCGCGGCCCAGTCCAACCACTCCGCTTCGCTTCGTCCCCTGGCGGGGCTTCGGGCTTGACAGGACCGCGGCTGCGCCGGCTCTTGGCAATTGCGTGATGGCCTCCAGGCAAGCCGTCGACGCACTCAGCGGGACGCAGTGATTCACTCTCGAAGGAGTCGGCGTTATGATGCGGTCTCGAGAGAAGCGCAGTCGACAGCCTCGACGCGGAAAGCCAGGAGGTATGCCGCATGATCATCGCGACGAGCCGCTGCGCGTGCTCGTTCGCACGCTCGCTCGGCAAGCGGCACGCGAGGCGTTCGCGCAAGAGCTGGCGATACAGCGGCAGGATCGACCTGAGGTAACCGTGCAATGAGAGTGGCGATCTACGCGCGGTACTCCTCCGACAATCAGCGCGATGCGTCGATAGCGGACCAGCTGCGCATCTGCCGCGAGTTCGCTGCCCGCCAGGGTTGGGCGGTCGTGCAGGAGTTCACCGACCACGCGATCTCCGGTGCGACGCTGCTCCGATCTGGTTTTCAAGCGCTGATGCGGGATGCATTGAATCACCGGTTCGACGTTGTGCTCGCGGAATCGCTGGACCGCTTCAGCCGTGATCAGGAAGACACGGCTGGTCTCTTCAAGCGTCTCACCTTCGCCGGCGTCAACATTGTCACGCTCGCTGAAGGCGACATCACGCACATGCACATCGGGTTTCAAGGGACGATGAATGCGCTGTTCCTGAAGGACCTCGCAGAGAAGACGCACCGGGGACTGCGGGGGCGCGTGGAGAACGGCAAAGCCGGCGGCGGGCTCTCTTACGGATATCGCGTCGTCCGCACGATGACCGGGACGACGGTGACGACAGGTGAGCGCGAGATTGAGGCTTTTGAGGCGGCCATTGTTGAGCGCATCTTCCGGGAGTTCGTGGCCGGACGGTCGCCGAAGCAGATCGCGAAGACGCTGAACCAGCAAGCTGTCGCCGGCCCGTTCGGCGGGAATTGGAGCCCGAGCACCATCTACGGGAGCTCCAAGCGCGGAACCGGCATCCTGAACAACGAGCTCTACGTAGCCCGGATGGTCTGGAATCGCCTGCGGTATGTCAAGAACCCCGACACTGGCAAGCGTGTGTCACGGCTGAACCCGCCATCCGACTGGATCGTCAAGGATGTCCCGCAGCTCAGGATCATCCTGGATGAACTCTGGAACGCCGCCAAAGACCGCCAGCAGCGCACGCGTTACACGATCGCGAAGACCGGCAACTTCGGTGCCGCGAACCGGCCACGGTATCTGTTTTCGGGCTTGACGAAATGCGGCGTGTGCAGCGCGGGATTCGTTGTCGGTTCCAGGAATCGACTCTGCTGCTTCGGGGCACGCGACCAAGGCACGTGTTCGAACCGCCTGACCATTCGGCGCGAAGAAGTCGAAGGGCGAGTGTTAGCGGCGCTCAAGCACAAGCTGCTTCGGCAGGATCTGTTCGAGGAATTCTGCGCGGAGTTCACGCGCGAGATGAACCGGCTGCGGATGGAGCACCGCGCCAGCTTGTCAGCCGCTGAGCGAGAGATCGATCGGATCGAAGCCCGGCGCAAGAAGCTGATCGAGATGGTCATGGATGGCGTCGCACCGTCCGAGGTGAAGGACGAGATGAATGCGAACGCCGCACGGAGGGAGGAGCTGAAGGCCAGACTCGCGGCGGCCGACCAACCGCCGCCACTGCTGCATCCGGGGATGGCCGAGCTGTATCGGAGCAAGCTGACGGATCTCGGGAAGGCCCTGGAACATCCTGAAAGCCGCTCAGACGCCACGGAATCGCTGCGACGGCTCATCGACGCCATCGTCCTGACCCCGGACCACGGCGAGCTGCGGATCGAGCTGAAGGGGAACCTGGCAGCCATGCTGGGCGCCGCCGTACAAACGAAGAGGTCGCCAGAGACGGGCGACCTCTCGCTGCAAATTGCGATGGTTGCGGGGGCAGGATTTGAACCTGCGACCTTTGGGTTATGAGCCCAACGAGCTACCGGGCTGCTCCACCCCGCGTCAGAAGAAGATCATCGTAGCATGACGTCGCAAATCCCCGCAACCTCGGCCGGCCAATCGCGCGATGATAGCGAACGCCAACCCGGCAGCCGCCACTCATTCTTCCGCGGCGACAGGCAGCGCGCTGAAGTCGAGCAGCATCTCGACGCCGGACGTCTCGTGGTCCGACTGCGAGGCGCGTCGAGCGGGACACGTCACGGGCTCGGTGCGTGCCTTCACCGGCTCGAAATAGCGCCACGCAATCTCCGGCGCGACGTATCCGATCTTCGCCCCGTTGGCCAGCACCGCAATCGCGTGCGGAAAGTAGCGGTTGATCAGCGGCGACGGTGACGCTTCGAACGGCCCGCCTGCAGCTCCGTCATCGTCAGAGCGCCGTCCTTGTTCGCGTCGAGCTTGTCGAAGACCTCGGCGGCGCGCGGCCACTCGGTGCGCGATACTGTACCGTCACCATTTATATCGAGTTTCTTGAACCGCTCGGCAGGGTTGCGCTTCCGTTGCGTATGCCCGTCACTCCGACGACGCTCGCCGCGCATCTGTTGCTGTTCCTGGGGCGGGGTGGGCTCTTGATCCGCGAGTGCAGGCGACGCGATGGTAAAGACCAGTGCGGAGGCCGCCGCGGCGAGTGTCAGTCTGCGCATGTCGTGTCCCTCCAGAGGGAAATGTCTGATGGGTTAGACCCGGCCCGCCGGAGGAAGTTAAATAGATGAATGGACGACCGCCTTCAACAGCTGGCGAAACGGCTGAGCGGCGCGACTCGGGTCACTGTGATGACCGGCGCCGGCGTGTCGGCCGCGAGCGGCGTGCCCACCTTCCGCGGACCGCACGGCCTGTGGCGCTCGTTTCGTCCCGAAGATCTCGCGACGCCTCACGCCTTCGCGCGCGATCCGCGCATGGTCTGGGAGTGGTACGACTGGCGGCGATCGCAGCTGGCCGCATGTGAGCCGAACGCCGCACACGACGTACTGGCCCGCTGGAGCGCCCATCCGGGTTTCACCCTGATCACACAGAATGTCGACGGCCTGCACGAACGGGCCGGCACCCGCGACGTGATCCGCTTCCATGGTTCCATCTGGGAGCTGCAATGCGCCGAGGAATGCCGTGGATCCGGTTCCGGGTGGGAGGACCGTACCGCGCACCTGGATCCGCTGCCGCCACGTTGCCCGCCCTGCGGCGGTCTGGCCGGGCCTGGAGTCGTCTGGTTTGGAGAAGCGATCGATCCCGCGGTTCTCGCGAGGTGCGAGCGCGCCCTCGCCTGTGACGTCTTCCTCTCAATCGGGACGTCGTCGATCGTCTACCCGGCCGCGGGGCTCGTCCACGCCGCGAAGCGGCTCGGCGCCTTCACCGCCGAAATCAATCCCGAAGCCACCGAGGCCGCCGGCGATCTGAACCTCGCCATCGCGATGCCAGCCGAGGATGTGTTGCCTCAGATCTTGGGCAGCGTCACTTCGAGCTGCGACTGATACTTGCCTTGCTTGTCGCGGTACGACACCTCGCAGGGCTCGTCACTCTGGAAAAAGAGCACCTGCGCGATCCCCTCGTTCGCGTAGATCTTCGCGGGCAGAGGGGTCGTGTTGGAGATCTCCAGCGTCGCCGTGCCCTCCCACTCCGGTTCGAACGGGGTGACGTTGACGATGATGCCGCACCGCGCGTACGTGGATTTGCCGAGGCAGACCGTTAGCACGTCACGCGGAATGCGGAAGTATTCGACGGTCCGCGCCAGCGCAAATGAATTGGGTGGGACGATGCACGTGTCGGCCTTGATGTCGACGAACGATCGCGGATCGAAGTTCTTGGGATCGATCAAGGTGTTGTTGATGTTCGTGAACACCTTGAACTCGTCGGCCACCCGGATGTCATAGCCGTATGAAGAC
>JAIVJE010000435.1 GCA_020200195.1 Acidobacteriota bacterium
AGTATGAACAGTGCAGGTCGCAGCCGAGCATGCCGAAGCTGAATGCGAGCGCCCCCGGCCGTACGTGGAAAAACGGTTTCTTCTCTATCGGATCGCACTGGATGCCGCCGACGTAGCCCCACGGCACGTGGAGCGTGCCGCCGCGGTTGAAGCGGACCTTGCAAACGCCAAGCGCGCCCTCAGGGATCGGGCACTCGTGCCCGCAAGCGTAGCAGCGCAGACGGTCTCGCGAAATCCGCTCGACCAACTCGGGCGCTGCCTCGGCTGTACGGCGTTCGAGAACCTCAGCCAGCGTTGCCATAGATCAGTCGATCAATTGTAGCGCGCTACAATTGTCGGATGTCGAGAACCGTCGCCGTGATCGGCGCCTCGAACAACCGCCGCAAGTTCGGCAACAAGGCACTGCGCGCGTTTGCTCATCAGGGATACACCGTCATTCCGATCAACCCGACTGAGCCGCAGGTCGAGGGATATCGGGCGTACGCCTCGGTGCTGGACGTACCGGGACCGGTCGACGTCGCGACGGTCTATGTGGCGCCGAGCGTCGGCGTGCGCGTCATGGAGGAGCTTGCCCAGAAGGGCGTCGCGGAGGTCTGGCTGAACCCGGGTGCTGACGGCGACCAGGTGGTCAGCCGCGCGCGGGAGCTCGGTCTCAACGCCCGCCAGGCGTGCAGCATCATCGCCATCGGGGAGAGTCCCGCGTGGTATTGAGTGGGTGATATTGGGGTGGTACTGAGGAGGCGGAGGGCCCTCCGTTTCCTCCGTCAGCTAGGCTGCACATGACACCCTTCTCCAGGCTCGCCTCCGCGTTCTCCACCCTCGAAGCCACCTCCAGCCGCACGGCGATGGTGGCGACCTTGTCGGCGCTGCTCAAGAGCCTCGACGAGGATGAAGTGCAGTCGGCCGTGTACCTGGTTCAGGGACGGCTTGGCCCGCAGTTCGATGCACCGCAGTTCGGGTTCAGCGAGAAGCTGACCACCCGGGCCCTTGCTGAATGGTCCGGGCGGCCGGTTGCCGAGATCGAGCGGTTGTATCGCACGCATGGCGACCACGGCCTGGTCGCCGAGAAAGCGCTGCGTGTCGAGAAAACCGGCAGAGCGGCACCACTCAGCACGGTCGAAGTCTACGAGGCGCTGCGTGCGCTCGCCGAGGCCAGCGGCAGTGGCAGCGTGCAGGGAAAGATAAATGCGCTGGTGTCGCTGCTGCGGCGCGCCACGCCGGAGGAGGCGAAGTACATCCTCCGGATTCCAGTCGGCCGCATGCGGCTGGGCGTGGGCGACGCGACCATCATGGACGCGCTCGCCATCTCGCGCGGCGACAAGACGCTCCGTCCGGTCATCGAGCGGGCCTACAACCTCTGTTCCGATCTCGGTCTCGTGGCAAGGACGCTCTATAGTGCCGGACCGAAGGCGCTCGCCGCCTTCAAAGTCGAGGTCGGACGTCCGGTCAAGATGCAGTTTGCCGAGCGTGTCAAAGACATCGCCGACATCGTCCGGCGGATGGGGAAGTGCGCCGTCGAGCCCAAGTACGACGGATTTCGCTGCCAGGTTCACAAGGACGGCACGGGAGTCCGCATCTTTTCGCGTAATCAGGAAGACAACACGGCGATGTTCCCCGACATCGTCCGCGCGGTCGCGACGCAGGTGAAGGCCAGCCGCGCGATTCTCGAAGGGGAAGCGCTCGCCTACGACGCACAGACGGACACGTTCTTCCCGTTTCAGGTGACCGTCCAGCGCAAGCGGACGCACGGAATTGCGGAGGCCGAGGCAGCCTATCCGCTGCGCCTCAACGTCTTCGACCTCCTCTACGCCGACCGCACTGATATGACGTGCGAGCCCTATCAGAAGCGGCGCGCCCGCATCCGCACGCTACTGAAGGCGGGCGCCGGATTGGCGCCGGCGCCCGCCCTCGTCTCGGGAGACGCGGACGAAATCACGCGATACTTCGAGACCCAGATCGCGGACGGACTCGAAGGCATCGTCGCCAAGCGGCTGGATTCCCCGTACGAAGCCGGGAAGCGAAGCTTCAACTGGATCAAGTTCAAGCGCGCCTATCACGGCGCACTGAAGGACACGCTTGACCTGGCGATCGTCGGGTACTTCGCGGGCCGAGGCGCGCGGGCAAAGCTCGGGATCGGCGCCGTGTTGTGCGCGGTGTACGACGCCAAATCGGATCGGTTCAGGACACTCGCCAAAGTCGCAAGCGGCCAGAGCGACGACGCGTGGATCGCGCTGCGCACGCGACTCGAGAAACACGCGGTGAGCCACCGGCCGGCTCGCGTGGACAGCCGGATCGAGCCGCCATACTGGGTCGAGCCGACGCTCGTCGTCGAGGTGTTCGCCGACGAGATCACGCGCAGCCCCGTCCACACCGCCGGCGTCGGGACCGACGATGAGCCGACCGGCTTCGCGCTCCGCTTCCCGCGCATCGTCCGCGGAGTCCGAGAAGATCGACAGCCGGAGGACGCGACGACCGAGCGCGAGGTCGCGAGGTTGTTCGGGCTACAGAGGAGGGCGCGGAGCAAGGCATGAGCGCGAACACCGCGCTTCAGAAACACACCCGAGGCCCAGAGTTTCGGATTTCACGGGACGCGGATGCGCGCGGGTTTTTACGGATCAACTCGACCTCGTCCATCAGTGACTCGGATGACCGGTCGGCGAGCGACCTTGCCGCGCCGCAGGCGCGGGGGAGCGGGTGCGGGCTGTGTATCAGAGCGCCTCGTGACAGACGCAGCCGCCAGGCGTTCTGATACACAGCCCGAACCCTCTCCGCCAGCCTGGCTGCGCCAGGCTGCAAGGTCGCCATCCGTGGTGATCGGTCCAATCCGCGTCTCGTGAGTCACGCGTGCCGACCGGTGTCGCACGGAACGTGACCCACTACTTGACAGACCCACTACTTGACATTGACACCGCCCCCTTCGCTGCCTATACTCACCATTGACGAACTTCACGATTTCCTCATGCGATCGCGGGCGTCCGCCGCCCGCCGCTGCTCGCAGCACAATCCGTCCATTCTCGAATAGAACTGAAACGTCGCAGCAGACCCAGCAGGCACATGCCAACGACAAACAAGCGCACGTCAGCGCGTCCCTCTGCCGACCCGGCGGGGGCGCAAGCTAATCCATCCGCCGCCATCGAACCGCGCCCTGAAGGGGAGCCGCAACAACAGAATTCCCTGGCACGGCAGGACGCTCCGGCAGGCCAGGATCCGGCGGGGCGCCAGGACGCCGCGCGGCAGGACTCGTCGCCGCGGCAGGACCAGCCCCCGCGGCAGGACTCGGCGCCGCGGCAGGACCAGCCCCCGCGCCAGGACTCGGCGCCGCGGCAGGACTGCGAGCGCCCGACTACAACTACCTGCCGGGCCCTGACGACATCTATGTGTCGCCGTCGCAGATTCGCAAGTTCGACCTGCAGACGGGCGACACCGTGTCGGGCCAGATTCGGGCGCCTAAGGAAGGGGAGCGCTACTTCGCGCTGATCAAGGTCGAGGCGGTCAACTTCGAGGCGCCCGAGCAGGCGCGCGACAAGCTGTTCTTCGAGAACCTGACGCCGCTCTATCCGCAGGAACGGTTCACGCTCGAGACGACGGCCGACAACCTCTCGGGCCGGGTGATGGACCTGATGACGCCGATCGGGCGCGGGCAACGCGGCCTGATCGTGGCGCCGCCACGCACCGGTAAAACGATGCTGCTGCAGAACATCGCGCAGTCGGTCGCGAAGAGCCATCCCGAGGTGTACCTGATCGTGCTGCTCATCGACGAGCGGCCCGAGGAAGTCACTGACATGCAGCGCTCGGTCAACGGGGAAGTCATCTCCTCCACGTTCGACGAGCCCGCGCAACGCCACGTCCAGGTCGCCGAGATGGTCATCGAAAAGGCCAAGCGGCTCGTCGAGCACAAGAAAGACGTGCTGATCCTGCTCGACTCGGTGACGAGGCTCGCGCGCGCCTACAACGCCGTCATCCCCTCGTCTGGGAAGGTGTTGTCCGGCGGTCTCGATTCGAACGCGCTCCAGAAGCCGAAGCGGTTCTTCGGCGCGGCCCGCAACATCGAGGAAGGCGGCTCGCTGACGATCATCGCCACGGCGCTCATCGACACCGGCTCGCGCATGGACGACGTGATCTTCGAAGAGTTCAAGGGCACCGGCAATATGGAGATTCACCTGGACCGCAAGCTGTCCGATAAGCGCGTGTTCCCCGCGATCGACATGCAGAAGAGCGGCACGCGCAAAGAGGAACTGCTGCTTGCGCGAGAAGATCTGAACCGCGTGTGGGTGCTGCGGAAGGTGCTCGCGCCGCTGTCGGCCGTCGAGGCGATGGAGCTGCTGCTCGACAAGATGGGGAAGACCAAGTCGAACCAGGACTTCCTCTCGTCGATGCAGAAGATGGGCTAGCTACGGCACCTTTACGATGGTGAGATCGATCGTTCGCTGATCGCCTTCGAGCAGCGTCACATTCTCGGCGACCTTCGCAAGCCGTTCGAATCCCGCCGCGTCACGCGGCATCACGTAATCTTCGATCGCCGCTGCCAGTACCAGATACTCGCCGGGACGGCGGGGTCCCAGTCGAAACGCGCCTTCGCGTATCGGCGCCGTCCCAATCACGTTACCGTCCGGCCGCCACTCCTGAGGTGAGGCAGGGAAAATCAGCACGAGCGCGCTACCGTCTTCTGCTGCGACACCGCGCGTGTCGGTGACCCGTCCGGAGAGGCGCGCGCCGCGATTCGTGAGCACGATCTCGAGTGCCCTCGGATCCGTGCTCGTTCTGAACTCGGTCGGGATGTTGAGGATCTCCTCGCCGCGGTAGCGGATCGCTTTCAGCGTCCATTCGTCTGCCGGATAGCCGCCGAGGCCGATGACCTGCGGGCCGGAGAGACCCTCCAGTTCGAAGGTCAAGTCGTCTTTGACGCTCGCCGACGGCGGCGGCCCGGACATCGGCCGATGCGTCGATCGATCGAAGCGAACCTGCACCGTTAGTGGTGGACGGCGCCGCGCCGGAGGCCAGCCTTCCTCGAAGACGACGCGCCCCGCTACCTTCGCGGGCCTGGCCATGGTCACGACCAGGCCCTCAACGTCGGAAGTCTCGATGCGGAAGGGAAGGTACCCGACCTCCGCCTCGCGCGTGTCCGGCGGAAAGGAACCAGGTCCGCCAATTATGGCGCTGACAGCGTACTCGCCGGGCGCAAGGCCCTTGGCGGAGAATTGGCCGCCGGGATTCAGTTGAGCTCCAGTTCCTGACGTACCACTTTTTTCGATGCGGACGATGCTGACCTGCGCGCGTTCGGCGGCCCCGCCCGTGGAGTCGAGTACGATTCCCGACGCGCTGAACGCTCGGCTGCGCTGCAGGCGGATATCAATGCCTGTGGCGTCGGCGGCGGTAAGCGTAACGGGCTGAGCGTCGGTCTCGCGGAGTGCGTCCGGATAACAGGTGCGCACCTGGCTCTCCTTTACCACCGCTCCATCGGGAGGCGAGAAATGGTGAGGTCTAGCACAGACGCGATAGTTGCCAGGCGGCAGCCCGAAAAGCCGGAACAGACCACGGTCGTCAGTTACCCGAGGTCTGCCGCCGGAAAGGCCCTGACCGTCGAGACGCTCCGCGGTTACCTCCAGGTTGGAGACCGGCTCACCCCACGCGTCCGTGATGCGCCCCTCGATGCCGAGCGCGCGGAACAGCGCGATGTCGGCGCCCTCCCGCACTTCGCCGTCCTTCAACTCCAAGGGTTTGCTTCGCCGTCGACCGACGTCCGACGGTCCGTCGTCCCCGAGCGTCTGCCGCAGGTAGAACGCCTTGGAGTCGGGCGGGAATACCGTGACCGAGTAACGGCCGGCGGGCAATCCGGCGAACTCGTACCGTCCCTGACTATCGGTCTGCGTTTCCGTTGGGCGGCCGGCGGGATGCGGCAACGACACCACCACACGCGCGAGCGGCAGTCCCGTTTCTCTGTCCAGCACGCGTCCGCGGATGACCGCCGTGCCGGTCGCAGGAGGCCGCGCATCGCGCGGCGGCGCCTGCGCAATGGCCAGCGCCGCGATGAGAGGCGCCACTACCAGCACGCCCTTTGTCCCTTTGTCCCTTTCGCCCTTGCCTTTTCCCTTATCCCTTGTCCCTTTTACTTGTCGTCCAGCTTGCGCCCTGCGTTGAGGTTGTCGTGATTGAGGATCGCGTTGAACACCATGAAATAACTGCCGTGGGTCTCACCGCGCCAGATCGGGTTGTTCGAGAACAGGATGACGTGCCCTTTGTCAACCGGCACGTCGATGACCATCGGGCGCTGCGCGATCTCGCTGCCCGCGTCGAGCAACCCTGAGACGAGCAGATCCCGGGCGTCGCCGTAGCGGAACACCACGCGCGGCCGCTGTGCCGGCGGGATGACGTTGATGCCGTTGCGGAGTTGTTCGTCGCGGATCGGCGCCGCCTGCCACGGCTCGACGCGCGGATCTTCCGGCAACGGCTCGGACCCCGGACGCCCCTGCGCGATGTCCTGATCGTCCACGGTGCCGCGGCCCGTCGCGCGACGCCGCTCGTCACCGACGGGGCCGCCGCCGCGTCCGCCGCGTCCGCCAACCATGCTGCTGACGCCGAAGATCGGGCCGTCCGACGAGTAGATCGACAGGCCGTCCTCGTAGCCGTAGGCAATCGGGCTCGCACCGTCGACCAGCTTCGATCGCAGCACCGCCCCGGTGATCTTCAGTTTCTGCACGGGTGTGATCACGACGCCGGCAGTGAACCCGTTCTGCACCGCGAAGTTCGCCGTGTCGTCCACGGCGATCAGGACGCCGCCCTCGCGGACGAACTTCTGGAGGTTCGCGAGACCTGTCCAGCCCAGGCCGGGCCGGATGTCATCGGTGGAATCGATCTTCCCGATGTTCGGCGTCAGCTCCGTCGTCTTCCATGGGATCGGATTGCCATACATCGGCAGGCCAGAGATGATCGTCTGGCCGGCGCCGCGTCCCACCGGCGGGAACAGGATCACGTCGTACTTCGACCGCAGGTTCGTGTCGGCCGACACGTCCTGCGTGCTGATATACGTGAAGGGAACCGTCAGTTGATCGAGCGCGAGGCGCCACCAGCCTTCGTCCTGCGTGTTGATCCAGGTATGCA
>JAIVJE010000146.1 GCA_020200195.1 Acidobacteriota bacterium
GCGACAGATCGCGTAGTCGCCAACCGAGCCGCCGCTGATTTCAACAGCCCGAGGGACATCCCCCGTGAATGGTCGCCAACCCCTGACCATCGACCGTGATGCGGACGGCCTCGTCGAGGATCCTGACGTTTTCCGAACAAAACCCGGGCACCACAATGTGCGAAAGACTTGTTATCCAGTAGGGCCGACCCTATGCTGTGTTCGGCGGGGACGCTGGTCGCAGCTCTCTTCTGTAGATCTGATGGTTATGGGCCGTAATGTCACGGCGCTGCTTGCTGATTGGAGTCGCGGCGACACCAGTGCGCGGGATGAGCTGCTACCGCTCGTTTACGCGGAACTCCGCCGTATAGCAGCCCGCCAGCTTCGCCGCGAACGAATGGACCACACCCTGCAACCCACGGCGCTCGTTCATGAGGTGTTCCTTCGGCTCGTCGATCAGCGCCAAGCCGGTTGGCACGACAGGGCGCATTTCTTTGGCGTATCGGCGACGATCATGCGCAGGATTCTGGTCGAGCACGCCCGTCGTCGTGCTGCGACCAAGCGGGGCGACGGAGTGCGTTTCGTGTCAATCGACGACGCACAAGACGTGCCGTCGAGCGAAATCCCCATCCTGGCCCTAGATCGCGCGCTCGATCGTTTACAGACGTGGCGCCGACCGACCCACGCTGGATCGCCACGCTGCGCGGCATCGAGCGGGAGCTGGTGAGCGACTCACTGGTCTTTCGCTATCGTCTGGGAGAGAGTTTTTCCGACGGCCTCACCGGTCAGGAGGGCACGTTCTCGATGTGCTCGTTCTGGTACGTCGAGTGCCTGTCCCGCATGGGCGATAGGCGCGGTTCTTCTTTGAGAAGACACTTGGCTATGCGAATCACTTGGGACTGTACGGCGAGGAGCTGGGCCCGCGGGCGCAACACCTCGGCAACTTTCCGCAGGCCTTCACAGGCGCATGGGCGAAGTATTGTGACGATTCAAGGAGATCTCAGGTGTTCTCGGGCCGAGTTTCTTCAGGAGCTGGCTGAGGAGGAATGAATGATGTGGCTGCGAGCGATTGTCGGGATCAGTGTCGCGCTCACACTGGCTAGTCCCACGATGCTATGGGGGCAGTCCCGCAACCCACCCCTGCGGCGCGGAGCGCCGGGAGCGCCACGGGGGCCATTGACGGACGTCTCGATCGCCGTCGGCAGCGCACAGTATTCTGCGAGCGTGGACGCGCGCTGCCGGCTCGACGAAAGGGCCACTCCGAGCAACACCCGGGCGTACTTCGTGGCGATGTATCCGTGGTTCGGCCAGCGTCCCGCGGCCGATCAGCCGCAGTGGCGCGTGACGCTCGAGATTCGTCGCGGCGCGTCGCCCGACGCGTACGACCAGTTCGTCTTCTCCTTCCTGGATGGTACGAAGGCGGCCACCATCCAGAGGGTCGCCGGTAGTCCGAAGATGGGGAATGGGACCGTACGGGTGACGCGGCACGGCGCCGGCGCGCGATTCGACATTGCGGGCCGGGCCAAGGAAGGCGACGCCGTGCGTGCGACGATCGACTGCCCGCAGTTTCAGAGGGGCGAGGAGGGAGGCGGCTGACACTACCCGAAGAATTGCTGCTCGATCGCCTGGCGGAACGCTTCGTCTCCCACCTGCAGGCGCTCTGCAGAAGTCGCCTTTCATTGGCGCTCGTGACGTGCGCCGTGCTGACCGCGCTTCTGGCGTGTCCGGCGACAGCCCAGGAGCGCCCGGGGCCGGTCGGGGAGTTTGTCAGCCGGCTCGCTCCTGTTCGCAGACGATGGGGTTGTGACGGAAGGCCTTGTCGGTGGAGCCGCTCGATTCTACATCCTGCCGCGCGTCAGTCTGGGCCCGGAAATCGCTTACATCCGGGGCGACAATCATAGCCATCTGATGCTGACCGGCAATGTGACATTTCATCTTGTCGGTCCCGTCAATGGCGAGCCCCGAAAGATCACACCGTTCGTGGTCGTGGGCGGCGGACTGTTTCAAACGCGCGAGCCGTTTCCTGGTAATGACGTTTTCACGTCGCGCGAGGGCGCCTTCACTGCCGGGGGTGGTGTCAGGGCTCTGGTGGGAAAGTACGTGATCGTTGGCGCCGAGGCGCGAATCGGTTGGGACCTGCACAATTCGGTTGAACGGTATGGTCGGAGTGCGCCTGGGTAGGTAACAGGGGCGTCGGGAATTGCGGCTGCCCCCTGTACCCGCCGGCGCGCTCGGTTCGCGAGCTGCCGGACAGCCGCCGGGGAGAACGCGACGTCTGGCGCACGTCGATTATGACGATGTTGACACCGCGCCGTCACTCGGCCACGTTCTGGCGATCCATGACTGCCTGGTGTTGACATTCGACACCTATGAGCTTAGTGTCGTTACTCGACACCAATGACCCGACAACCGCCGCCCGACATTCTCCAGGGCACGCTCGATCTTCTGATCCTTCGGACGCTTCAAGCCGAGCCGATGCACGGCTGGGCCATCTCGGAGCGGATTCAGCAGATCTCGCAGGACGTGCTGCACGTCAACCAGGGGTCACTCTATCCGGCACTCCATCGGCTCGAGCACCGCGGGTGGATCGAGGCGGAGTGGGGCGTCTCGGAACTGGGACGGCGGGCGAAGTTCTACCGGCTCACCGCGTCCGGACGCCGGCAGCTCGCGGTCGCCGCCAGCGAGTGGGAGCGCATGACCACGGCCATCGGCCGTGTGATGAAGATGGCGTGAAGCGCAGGGAAAAGATGAATCTGCGCGATTTCCGGCTACGTGTTCGAGCGCTGATTGCTCCGCGTCGAGTGGAACGCGAGCTCGACGAGGAGCTTGCCTTCCACATCGAGCGTGAGACACAGAAGCTTGTAGCGACCGGTCTGAACCTGAAGGACGCCCGTGCGCGGGCCCGCGTGCGCTTTGGCTCCGCGTCGCTCGCCGCCGAGGAATGTCGCGACGCCCGCGGTACCGCCTTCATCGACACATCCGTGCGCGATGTCCTCTACGCTCTCCGTTCGTTCCGCCGGACACCCACGGTTGCGCTCGCCATCGTTGGCACGGTGGCGCTCGGTCTCGGGCTCGTTGGCGCCGCGTTCACGATCTTCAACCACATGGTGTTCCGCGTCGATGCCGTGCGGGATCCCGGTGCTCTGTTCGCCGTGGAGCGGCCGCGATCGGGCAGCTCGAACCGGGTCCGTTTCACGTTGCCGCAGTACGAGGCGCTGCGCCGCGAGAACGACGTGTTCTCCGATGCCTTCGCGCGGCTGGTGGACATCGACTCCCGGATCGACGGCCGCATGATGGCAGGTGAGCTCGTCACCGGCAACTTCTTCGAGGTGCTCGGTGTCACCGCGGCGCTCGGTCGCACGCTGACCCCGGCCGACGACGTCCGCCAGGGCGGCAGACAGGTGATTGTGCTCAGTCACAAGGGCTGGTCGCGATTGTTCGCCAACGCCCCGGACATCGTCGGGCGCAGCGTGATCGTCAGCGGCTTCCGCTATGAGATCGTCGGCGTCATGCCTGAACGATTTCGCGGATTGGGTCTGACTCCACCCGATTACTGGGCGCCGCTGTCGCTCCTCGGCCAGGTCCGGCCGATACACGCCGGCCGGGAGGATTCCGTCGCCATCGACGTCATCGGCCGTCTGAAGCCCGGGTTGTCTCGAAAGACGGCACTCGCCGGGCTCGCGGTATGGGCGTCTGGCGGGGGTTCCGTCCCGTCGGCCAACGAGCGTACCGCGAACATCACGCTCGAGCCAAAACGGACGGTCATGCCGCTCTCGCCCGAGGTGCTGCTGGCGTTTGCACCACTGTTCTTTGTCTTCGGCCTGATTCTGATGATCGGCTGCGCCAATGTGGCCAATCTCCTGCTGGCACGCGCCGTTTCCCGCCAGCGGGAGATCGGGATCCGGCTGTCGCTCGGCGCATCGCGCCGTCGGGTCATTCGTCAGCTGCTCACCGAGAGCCTTCTGCTCGCGCTCGCGTCAGCCGTCTGCGGGTTCGCCATCGCACGCGTCGTGCTCGCTGCCACGGCCTACGTGTTCACGCGCACGATGCCACCGGAGCTGGCGGAAATGCTCAGCGTCACAGCGCCAGGAACGGACTGGCGCGTGGCGGTATTTCTGGTCGCCGTCGCACTCATCTCAACGGTCCTCTTCGGGCTCATGCCCGCGCTGCAGGCCACGCGGCTCGATCTGGTCCGCACGGTACGGGGCGAGCTCACCAGGGATGCCCGCCCGAGCCGGACTCGAAACGCGCTCATTGTCGTGCAGGTGACCGCATCGGCCCTGCTGCTGATCTGCGCGGGCATCTTCCTCCGGAGCGCCATGCGCTCCTCGACTGTCGATCCCGGCGTCCGCACTGCCGACACCGTCATGGTCGACATCGTCAACGAACCATTTCGCGCCGCGATGGTCGCGGCGGTGACCGCTGAACCGTCCGTCCGAGCGGTGGCCGCCTCGTGGCCGGATCTGCTGGGTCAACCGCGAGCCGCCTTCGCTTCGACCTTCGCTGAGGCTACGGCGGACAAGGCTACGGCGCCCAAGGCTGCGTCTGGATCGTCAGCAGACAACTCTGGGACGTCGAATGTCGCGTACCGGTTTGTCTCGCCGGAATACTTCAGCGTGCTCGACATCGCCGTGTTGAAAGGCCGCGCGTTTTTGGAGGAGGAGTCGAGCTCGAACGCAGCGGTCGCGGTGGTCTCCGAAACCGTTGCAAGGCAGATCTGGCCGAACAGCGACGCCGTCGGTCAGGTGCTGCGGCTCGAGCCGGATCCGAATTCGGAAAGCGTCCACGGCGATCCCGAGCTTGCACGTCGCGCATTACTCGAGCGCCTGACAAGCATCGATCCCAACATGGGGATGGTGCTGACGCTGCGAACGCTCGGAAGGCTGGAGACATATCCCCTGCAGGTGGCGTTCTGGCTGACAGTCGTGCTCGGCGGCCTGGCGCTCATCCTGACGTTGTCAGGCATTTTCAGCGTGTTGTCCTACCTCGTCGAGCAGCGCAGGAAGGAGAGGCGTTCGCATCGCGCTCGGCGCGACGACGGGGGACGTCGCGCGACTCGTGTTATCGCAATCGTTGCGTGTAGTCGCGGTGGGCCTTGCCGCCGGCGCAGGCCTGGCCTGGGGCCTCGCCACGTTGTTGATGTCGGACCGCGGCCGCGGCGCGGCTCGGCAACATTGTCGACGTCTTCGACCCGATGGCCTACGCGGTGAGCCTGCTGTGCATCGTGACGGCCTGTGTTCTTGCCGCGTCGATTCCAGCACTGCGCGCTGCACGCATCGAACTAATGACCACGCTGCGGCAGGAGTAAGGCTTCGGCATCAAGTACGACGTCGTGGATCTGGTGGGCTCAGGTCAGCATCGCGGCAAAGGTGCCGAAGACCATGATCGGTCAGCTGACGAGAAGTAGTTTGACGTCACTTGAGCGCCTGCCGGCTCCGCTGCAGGAAGTCCTGCTCGCGCGCATTGTCCGTACGGGCGATCGCGGCCGCGTACGCCAGCGCCGCGGCGTCGTGGCGGCCCACGCGCCGGAGCAGGTCGGCACGGATCGCGTGGCGATCGCAACGCTTCTAATCGGATCTGGCTGAGCGCGCGCCGCATTTCGCTCAACGCGGCACGGTTCGATCGCGGCGGACCATCTCGTACACGCGGATCTTGTTGGCGCGCGCGCCGCATTCGAGGAAGAAGTTGTGCAGCAGGTCGAGCTTCAGGTTGCCGCTGGAGAATACGTACGTGCCGTTCCACGCGTTCCCCATCGAGTCCACCGGCAGAGCCGACTGTCCGCTCGCGATGAAGTGGTAATGGTTCCGCGCATCAGTCGCGACCTCGAGCGGCGTGTCCGAGGGATCGTTCCCGCGTACCGTCGACCCACTCGTGCACGAGCTCGCAGCGTTGAGCTCGTCGGGACCGCGCGCAGCAGGATTGTTCAGAAGCCGCCAGCCGCCTTCGCGTAAACTTCCCGCCCGCCGACGTAGGTGGCCAGCGGGTGGATGGTCAGGATTTTCTCCTCCGGTATCGTCAGCACGTCATCGGACAGAATTACGAAGTCCGCGAGCTTGCGGGGCTCAATTGAGCCTTTGATCTCCTCCTCGAACGTGAGGTACGCATTGTTGAGGGTCTCGACGCGCAGCGCTTCCTGACGGCTGATTCGCTGTTTCACACCAATAGGTCCCATGTCCCGGGTGGTTCGCGTGACGTAGTAATAGATGTTCACGAACGGGTTGTTGGGAGCGCCCGGCCAGTCACTTCCGCCAGACACGATGAGCCCATGGTCGAGCAGCTCTCGCATCGGCAGCGCCCGTTCGGTCCGTTCCTTCCCCCACCGCCGCACCATGCTCGCAGCGCCTGCGTACGGCTGAAACTGGGCAGATACGACGACCCCCAGGCGTTTCATCCGCTCCATTTGATCGGGGAGCACGAGCGGGATGTGTTCGACAATCCACCGCCTGCCGCGGATCGACCGCTCGCGATCCGCCGCCTCGTAGGCATCGATTTTCTTCCGGGGCGATTCGATAAGTCGGCGTGATCGATGGACCGTTTCAGGCGCGCGGCCGCGCGGTGAAGCTGCGGACGGCTTCCGCCTCGTTCTCGAAGGTCTCGAAGACGGTTACGAGCTTCATCATCCCCAGCAGGCGCTGACTGCGGCTCGTCAGGTGGACGAGCCGCATGTCGCCCCCACTCTCGCGAACGGTTTTCAACTTCGCAGCCAACATGCCCACGCCCGAGCTGTCGATGTACGTGACTCCCGCCAGATCGACCACGATCCTGACGCATCCGCGTCCGATCAGATCGTGGACCTGGCGCCGGAACGCCAGGTCGCCGTCGTCGAGCAGGATCTGGCCAGTGAGGGTCACGACCATCACGTCGTCAACCTGCCGTTCGACGATGTTCAGTTTCGACTCACCCATTCGGGATGGCCTTTGCCTGGAGCGCGAGGATTCTATCAGCGACGGACGATGCGCATCGAGGGCGGAGGCCCCCGACGGATACCGTCACTCTGTCGGGACACCGTTCATCGGAGTAAACTGGACGCGACCGATGCTGCTGCGAGACGACGTGTTCAGGCGCCTGTGCCGCGCTCGAGACATGCTGCGCGAGTGTTCGCGCGATGGTGCATGTGCCGGGCGCACGGCCGCGGGACCTCACGCCGGGGTGTCTGAGCTTGATGGGACGGCTCCCCACCCTCGACGATTCGCAGTTTTCGAGAAGCGTAGACAGGCTGCCTCTGTCAAACTGCGGCGCGATTGGTCAGCACAGCGAGGCACTCGATGCGCATCAAACTCACCAGCATCATGGTCGATGATCAGGACAAAGCGCTCAGGTTCTACACGGAAGCGCTGGGGTTCCGGAAGAAGCACGAGATCCCTGTCGGCGAGTACAAGTGGCTGACCGTCGTGTCGGCCGAGGGACCGGACGATCTCGAGCTGGCCCTCGAGCCGAACGCGAATCCCGCCGGCAGGACTTTTCAGGAAGCGATGTTCGCGCAAGGCATCCCGCTCGCCGCGTTCGAGGTAACCGACATCGCGGGGGAATGTGCGCGCCTCAAGGCGCACCATGTTGCGTTCACGCGTGAACCGACCGTGATGGGACCCGTCACCATCGCGGTGTTCTCAGACACCTGCGGCAACCTCATTCAGCTCTACCAGCCGGGTTAGCGCACTCGAGCCCCGCAGTAATCCCTCAGGCTAGAAAGGGCCATTTCAGGGATACTGCCCCGGCGCGTCGCCCGGCGACGGCGGCCGCGAGACACAGCGCCAGCCCGGCGATGACCGCAGCCGTCGCGCGTGGATACAACGCGGCGCGTGTGTAGACGCTGCTTTTGCGCGTATGACCCTTCCAGTTTCGTCCTCGTTCACCCCCGTCATCCGGCACCGGTTCATAGAGGTTGTCCGGACGGCCGTTGACGGGCTTGTCGGTCCGCTGTGAGTCGAACGTCCACCGTTCCATATACAGGTCCGCCAGACGCGGTGCGAACCGGGCGGCACTCAACTTCGCACCGGAGCCGCCCGCGATGAGCTCCCGGAGTGGGTGCTCCGCCGCGTGCAGAATCACCTCGGACACGACCTCCGGCGCATAGACAGGGGGCACGGGTTGGGGCTCAACGCCGAGATAGGTGCGAGCCTTTTCGAAGAAGGGTGTGTCAATGCTCGCCGGTTTGACCAGCGTCACGGCAATGGGCACGCCCTCTTCTCCAAGTTCCATCCGGAGTGCATCGGTGAACGCCTTGAGCGCGTGTTTCGCCGCACAGTAACCGCCTTGTAGCGGGATGGCTCGATCAGATAACGCGCTGCCAACGTTGATCAGGGCGCCTCCATTGTGACGAAGATGACGCACGGCCGCTCGCGACCCGTACACCTGTCCCCAGTAATTGACATCCATCTGGCGACGCATGTCGTCGATCGATAGATCGGTGAGTCGGCCGTACATCGATACAGCGGCGTTGTTGACCCACGTATCGATGCGCCCAAACTCCCGGATCGCCGCGTCAGCGATCGCGTCAACCTGCCTGGGATCTGCGACATCGGCGACGACAACCACCGCGCGACCGCCAGAATGCCGAATGGCTTCTGCCGCATCATCAAGGTCCTTCTGGTTGCGGGCTGCGAGCACGACGCGCGCACCGCGCTGAGCCGCGTGTCTGGCC
>JAIVJE010000147.1 GCA_020200195.1 Acidobacteriota bacterium
CCGCACGCATTCGTGGAAACTGCGAAGGGGACGATCGAGTTCGAGCTCTCGGTCGTGGATGCGCCGCAGACTGCGCGGAATTTCATGGCGCTGGTGCGGAAGGGTTTTTTCAACGGGCTGCAGGTCCATCGGGTGGTGCCGAACTTCGTCGTCCAGACCGGCGATCCGCGGGGCGACGGTGAAGGCGGTCCGGGTTACACGATTCGCGACGAGCTCAACGATCGTCCGTACTTCCGCGGGACGGTCGGCATGGCGCTCGACTGGCGCGACACGGGCGGCAGTCAGTTCTTCATCACCCATTCGCCGCAGCCGCATCTCGACGCGCGTTATACCGTCTTCGGTCGGGTGGTGAGCGGGATGGAGGTCGTCGATCGGATTCAGCAGGGGGATATCGTGCAGCGCGTGCGGGTGTGGGATGGAAAAAGCTGGTAGAAGCAAAAAAGGGGGCGACGGCGCCCCCTTTTTTAGCGGGTGCGAGGGCTTACCGTTTCTTGCCGCCCTTCTTCTTCCCGCCCTTGGCCGACTTCTTTGCCATGTGTCGCTTATCCCCCCCTTCGTCGTGGGCTCTGACTGCGAGGAGTCTCACCGCATCGCAGCGCCGCTGCCGTCTGGCACGTCGGCCTGGAATCTCGGTGCCCTTCGCTTCTTTGCTGACTCCGCGCGGCGTGAAGGCGCGTGGAGATTAAGCATCAGCACTCAATAAATAGGGGGTGTCAACTCTCGACACCCCCGGACCGGCACGCGGCCTCTTAGCGCTTCTTGCCGCCCTTTTTCTTGCCGCCCTTTGCACTCTTCTTCGCCATTATTCCTCCTTGGAACGTGGCAGCTCAGCTTGTTTTCCGGCATCCGAGGGTTACAACAGGTGGGCTGAGCGCTCCACCCTCATACAAGATGTAGATTATGGATGAGAAAATTTATCTGTCAAGCACAAACGACGTCCAGTTGTCAAAAATGCACACGAAGAATGTGTCGGCGCGATCATCGTCAAGCGTTAGTGGCGATCAACTGGCACTCAATCGCTTGAGCGCGCGCGCGGCGGCCACGCGCGTCTCCGTGGAGGCGCCGAACTGCGTCGCCGCTGCGCGGTAGTAGCTCAGTGCGTGGTCGCGATGGCCGGCGCGTTCGTACAAGCGCGCCGCTTCGAGGTACGCGGTGGCGAGAATCGGCGCCGGGCAGATGCGTGCGGCGCGAATCGCCGCCTCGAATTGCGGCAGCGCCGCGGCGTCGTCGTTGCGCGCCTGCAGCACGCGGCCCAGACGGTACCGCGCCACGGGGTTTTGCGGGTCGAGTGCGACCGATCGTTCGAGCGCCGCGCTCGCTTCAGGGAGCTCGTCGCGTTCGAGACTGCGCCATCCTTGAAGCGACAGACGCGTCGCGGCGGCGCGGCGGGTTGGAGTTGTTCGATCGCATCGTCGGTCTGTTGCAGCGCTTCGAGCTGGCGCGCGACACCGAGCCGGGCCGTCACCTCAGCCAGGCTGGCGACGTTCGCGCGCTGCTCGCGCGCCGCCGCCAGCAGGGCGCGCCAGCTGTCGAGGCTGGCCGTGATGTCGTGCTGATATACATCCTGGATGTCGGCGATTTCCGCGAGGAATAACGGGTTGCCGGGATAGCGCTCCTGGAGCCCCCGTAGCATCTCCAGCGCGCGAGCCGTCTGCCGCTCGTACCACAGGTAGATGACGTGGAGCTGGTAATCGGCTTCACCCTGCAGCAGCCGCCCCTTGTTGCGGGCGCGCAGCATCTCGGCGAGCCCCTCGTCGCGGTCGCCGCCTGGCAGCAGCAGAAGGTACCGGAGAAGCTTGGCGGCTGTCGGCGCGACGTCCGCATAGTACTTGTACATCCCGATCCCGAAGTAGGCGTCGTCGAGATCGGGGTCGAGGGTGACGGCGCGTTCGAGCGCCGTTTTGATGCGTTTGCCGTCCCGCGCAGCGGCCAGTTTTTCGTTGCGGAGTACTCGCCACTGCACGCGGGCCGCGTAGGCGCCGCCCAGGTAGAACCAGCTTTCCGCGTCCGCCGGGCTGCGCGTCGTCCATTCCTCGGTGGTCCGGATCGCGCGCTCGACCGACGCCGAGAACTCGTCGTCCAGCGCGCGGCTCTCCGGGTCGAGGAGGATTCGCCACCACAGCGCGGTCGCGTCGAGAACGTTACAGGCTTCCGGAGGCGCCGGGCCGCAGGCGCGGCGCAGCTCGGCGGCCACCTGATCGAATCGGGCTTCGAGGATGAAGTCATACACCCGGGCGAGGGCGTCCCCGCCCCGGAGTGGCTCACGGGGTACGGCAAGCGGCATCGCGGACGCGGCCAGTGCAAGCACGGCCGCCGCGAGCGATGCGCGCAACGCCCCAGGCATCACGTCACGCTGGTACGCAACTGCTGCTTTTCAGCGTGGCGTTCGAGCGCCAGCGTCACCAGCCTGTCGAGCAGCGTGCCGTAGGCAAGCCCTGACGCGGCCCACATCTTCGAGTACATGCTGATCGTCGTGAAGCCGGGGATGGTGTTCACTTCGTTGACGAAGATGGCTCTGTCGCCGCCGAGAAGGAAATCCACGCGCGCCATGCCGGCGCAGTCAATCGCCTGGAACGCCGCGATGGACAGCCGCTGGATCTCCGACGCCGTGTCGCCCGGCAGGTTCGCGGGGATGATGGTCTTCGATCCTTCGTCGAGGTATTTGGCCTCGTAATCGTAGAACTCGCGCGAGGGTACGACCTCACCCGGCACCGAGGCTTCCGGATCGTCGTTGCCGAGCACCGCGCATTCGATTTCCCGGGCCTGCGGCACCGCCGCCTCGATGACGATCTTCCGGTCGAAGGAGCCGGCCAGGTCCATTGCGTCAAACAGCCCTGCGCGATCCTTCGCCTTCGAGATGCCCACGCTGGATCCGAGGTTGGCGGGCTTTACGAACATCGGGAATCCCAGCGCGCGCTCGAGCTCCTCGGCCACGGCCGTGCGCCGCGTCGTCCACTCGCGAAGTAAAACGACGCGGTAGTCGCAGACCGGCAGGCCACGGGCGGCGAACACGAGCTTCATCATCCCCTTGTCCATCCCGACGGATGATGCCAGCACGCCCGCCCCGACGTAGGGCACGTTCGCGAGCTCCAGAAGGCCCTGGATCGTCCCGTCCTCGCCATAGGGGCCGTGCAGCACCGGGAAGATGACATCGAGATTGAGCCCCGTCACCACCGCCTGGCGACCTTCGTCGCCTCGCCGATCGGCGCCACGGTCGATCGAGAGCACCGTCTCGGCGCTCGGCCGGGCAATCATGTGGACCTCGCGTCCGGCACGTGCGGGGCGCGCCGCCGCCAGACGCATCTGTTCGATCACTTCTCCGGCTGACGCCGCGGTCGGGGCGCGCTCGGCCAGCGCCCAGCGGCCGTCCTTCTCGATTCGGATGGGCACCGGGTCGTATCGCCGCGTATCCAGGTTCGCCAGCACGGCCGCGGCGGATGCGAGCGACACTTCGTGCTCGCCGGACCGGCCGCCGTACAGCACGCCGACGCGAAGGCGTTTCACGACGACAGAATACAGGAGGGACGCTGGAAGCTGGAAGGCGTGAGCTGGACGCTCGGAAAGCGCGCGCTATGCTGAGACCCATGAGCGGGGATTCGTTTCGGTTTCACGTGACCCATCAGCACGGCGCGGCGCGGCGCGGCGAGCTGCACACGCCACATGGCATCGTGCAGACGCCCGCGTTCATGCCGGTTGGGACGCGCGGTGCGGTCAAGGCCGTCACCCACCGGGATCTCGAAGACGTGGGCGCCGAGATCATCCTCGGGAATACGTATCACCTGTTCTTGCGGCCGGGGGATGGGCTCATCGCCCGGCAGGGTGGGCTCCACCGTTTTATCGGATGGACCCGCCCGATCCTGACCGACAGCGGGGGGTACCAGGTCTTCAGCCTCGCGGGCATGCGGCGGGTGGGAGAAGACGGCGCGGAGTTTCGCTCGCACCTCGACGGGGCGCTGCACCGGCTGACACCGGAGAGGGCGACGGATATCCAGGCACAACTCGGCTCGGACATCGCGATGGTGCTCGACGAATGCATTGCGACGCCCGCCACCCGTGACGCGGCGCGCGCGGCGATGGAGCGGTCGGTGCGGTGGGCGGCGCGGGCCCGCGCCCGACTCGAGCAGCTGCGTCATGACCCCTCCGCGACGCCGGAAGTGCTCGTCACCAACCCGGGACAGGCGCAATTCGGCATCGTGCAGGGCGGCACCCACGCCGACCTCCGTACCGAGAGCGTGCAGGCGACCGTGGACCTCGGCTTCGAAGCGTTTGCGATCGGCGGACTGAGCGTCGGCGAGCCACCTGACGTCATGTACGACGTGGTCGCGCACACCGCCCCGCAGCTTCCCGCCGACAAGCCCCGTTACTTGATGGGCACCGGTATGCCGGACGATCTGATCGAATCGGTCGCGCGCGGCGTGGACCTGTTCGACTGCGTGCTGCCGACGCGCAACGCGCGGAACGGCCAGTTGCTGACGCGCCGCGGCGTCATCGTGATCAAGCAAGCGCAGTACGCAGAGGACCCGTCACCACCCGATCCGGAGTGTGGCTGCTATACATGCCGCCACGCGTCGCGCGCGTATCTGCGTCATCTGTACCTCTCGGGAGAGATGACCGCGGGCACCCTCAACACCATCCATAACCTCTACTTTTACCTTGACACTATGAGGAGGATTAGGGAGGCTATAGTGTTCGGCTCGTTTGAAAAGCTCCGCCAGGAGTTCCGTCAAACCTTCTCGCGCCGACCTCAACACTGAATGCCATATCCGTTCGAGCCCTTCGTAGTCGCGATGGCAGGCCAGGGCCAGCCCGGGACGCTGATGAACTTCCTCCCGTTCATCATGATCCTGGCGATCTTCTATTTCCTCATCCTGCTTCCGATGAAACGGCGGCAGACGAAGGTGAAAGAGTTCCAGGAGTCGCTGAAGGTCGGCGACAAAATCGTGACGACCAGCGGCATTTACGGGCAGATCACGCGCGTCACCGACAAGTCCGTGCAGTTGCAGATCGCCGACAAGGTCCGCATCGACATCTCGCGCGCCGCGATCGGCGGCTATCAGGGCCAGGATCCCGTCGTGCCGGAAACCGGCAGCGTATAAGCCATGAAAAACATTCGCTGGAAAGTCATCACCATCCTCGCGGTCTTCGCCATCTTTTTTGCGGTCGGGGTGTACCCGATCCTCGCGCAGCGCTATCACCTGCCGGCAGAACAGACCGCGGCGGTGTACGACCGCAACCCCGGAGCGGGAGGCACGTACGACTTCACGATGAAGCCGAATATCGTGAAAGACATGCGGGAACAGGCGATGGTCCAGGCGCTCGACACCATCGATCGCCGCGTCAACGAACTGGGCGTGGCCGAGCCGACCATCGCGCGGCATGGCGACAGCGGCGATCAGATCCTCGTCCAGATGCCCGGTCTGACGGACGTGGCGCGCGCCAAGGAGATCATCCGATCGACGGCGCTGCTCGAGCTCAAGATCGTCGAGAGTGGCCCGGCGCCGTCGCGTGAGGCGCTGCTGCAGGCACACAACGGCCAGGTGCCCCCCGACATGGACGTGGTCACCGGCGTCAGCCCGGCGGGCGCCGACGCGGGCACGTCGTACTATCTCGTCAGAAAAGTCGCCGCGGTCACGGGCCGGGATCTGCGCAACGCGCGGCCGTCGCTCGACGAGAACAACCGCCCCGCGGTGCAGTTCTCGCTGACGAGCGAAGGTGCGAGCAAGTTTGGCAAGGTGACGAGTGAGAACATCGGTCGCTCACTTGCCATCATCCTCGACAAGCGGGTCCAGTCGGCGCCCACTATCGAAACCCGGATCTCCGACGAGGGCCGGATCAACGGCAACTTCACCAGTCAGGAAGTGGCCGACCTGTCCCTGGTGCTCCGGTCGGGCGCGCTGCCGGCCTCGATGAGTTATCTCGAGGAACGAGTCGTCGGGCCGACGCTGGGTGCCGACTCGGTGCGGTCGGGCGTTCTGGCCTCGTTGGCCGGGTTGACGCTTGTCCTCCTGTTCATGCTCGGCTACTACAGGCTGTCCGGCATCAACGCGGTGGTGGCGATGGTGATGAACCTGATCATTCTCCTCGGGATGATGGCGTACATCGGAGCGGCCATGACGCTGCCGGGCATCGCCGGCTTCATCCTCACCATGGGCATGGGCGTGGATTCGAATGTGCTCATCTTCGAACGCATCAAGGAGGAGCTCGCGGCGCAACGCGGCGTGCGCGCCGCGATCAACGCCGGCTTCGGACGGGTGTTCCTGACGCTGCTCGACACACACGTCGCGTCGCTCATCGC
>JAIVJE010000436.1 GCA_020200195.1 Acidobacteriota bacterium
ACGTTGGGCTGCGCAGTTACCATTTCGTCCCCCCACACCGGTTCACAGCAACTGGTGTGCCAGAGGCACGATGCGCCGATTCAGGGCGTTCCGCTGCTTAGCTCTGCGGGACGGCGTGTATCACGATGAGATCGTGTTCGTGGAGGCGTCGAACGTGCTCGCGACCGTCACCCAACTGCCTGATTCGTAGTGGTGCAGCGTCGCCCCGCCGAAGTCGATCCCGGTGACATCGATACATACCTGCACGGATCCAAGGAAGGAAACCGTCGTGGAGATGTCGTAGTACACCCCGGGTGTGCCGAGAACAAAGCCGGCGGGCGGCGGCGGGCCCGACGTACTGGTTGTGACGGTGGACACGCCACCCTCCGTGATCTGGTCGAACGTGAGCATCACGGCCGTCGTGCCGGTTGTCGTGTCGATCGGCGTCGCCACCACGTTTGCGCCCGGCATCGTCGTCGGCGTGGCCAGAAATGCCCTCTGGACGCCGTTGTGGAGACCCCATCCGACAATCTGGCTGTGTTCGTTGATGGCGTTCGCGACGATGAGCTGCCACCCTGAGCCGGCAGCGACAAGGTCGTTCAGATCGAACGTGTGTCCGCCACTGCGCAGGAAGGCGCCACCGCCGCCAGGAACGAATAGGACGACTGGCGGTGTTCATCAAGAGCGCGGCGTCCGCGACCGCGCACCGTGGGGGTTCGAAACCTTCTTGCAGACATTCGTGTTTCTGCTGACCGAGACGGAGGAGAGGCCTTCGACTTGACAGATCACGGGTGCAATGTTTAAATACTTTGTAATATAAAGTTACTGTCAATACCAATGCAGCACGCTGCCACATGAAGATCATTCGCGCAGAATCACTGGGCATGTGCTTTGGCGTCCGCGACGCCATCGCGCTGGCGCTCGAGCAGGTCGAAGCCGGGCCGCTCACCATCCTCGGCGACCTGGTCCACAACACGACGGTCCTCGCAACCCTGGAGGCCAAGGGCATTGCGATCGCGCACGAGGCCGCGCACGTGCGGACGGCCACGGTAATGGTGACCGCCCATGGCACATCCCGGCGGACGCTGGCCAGTACCCGTGCGCTCGGTCTGGATGTCGTGGAGGCCACCTGCCCCCTCGTGGACGTCGCGCATCGGGCGGTCGCGGCGCTCGTGCGCGACGGCTATCACCCGGTGATTATCGGGCAGCGCGCGCACGTGGAGGTCCGCGGGCTCACCGACGACCTCGACGAGTTCGACGTGGTATTAGACGAGGCTGATGTACTCAAGCTCGCCGACCGCCCTCGCATCGGCATTGCCGCCCAAACGACCCAGCCCCTCGAGAGGGTGCGGCAACTCGTCGCGCTGATTCAGCACCGGTTTCCCCAATCCGACGTCCGCTTCATCGACACGGTCTGCAAGCCGACCAAGCAGCGCCAGACCGCCGCTGTGGAGTTGGCGCTTCAATGTGACGTCGTGATCGTCATCGGCGGCGCGCATAGCAATAACACGCGTGAGCTCGTCAACACGTGCAGCCGTTACTGTTCGCAGGTTCACCACGTTCAGACGGAGTGCGACCTCGATCCAGACTGGTTCCGCGACGTGGGCACGGTAGGCATTACGGCAGGCACGTCGACGCCCGACGCTGTCATCGATCGCATCGACCAGTGCATCCGGGAATTCGCGGGCACGCGAGACCATCTGACGTCAGACGCGGCATCGACCATCCCATGAAGCGCCTGCCACGAGAGCGCCTACGCTGGGTTGTGGTCGTCGTCTTTGCGATTGGAATGGCGTGGGTCGAAGCGGCCAGCGTGTATTACCTGCGCGCGATGATCGATCGTGTTGACCCCTATCAGGTGAATCCAATGCCGATTCGTGGAGTCCTGGGCCCGGTTGAGCTCGTGCGCGAGGCGGCGACGCTCGTGATGCTGCTCACCGTCGGCATGCTCGCGGCGCGGACATGGCCCAAACGACTTGGCTACACGGCGATTGCATTCGGCGTCTGGGACATTTTCTACTACGCGTTCCTGCGCATCATCTGTGATTGGCCGAAATCCCTGCTCGACTGGGACATTCTTTTTCTGCTGCCGCTGCCCTGGTGGGGACCGGTGCTGGCGCCCGTCTCCATCGCAGCACTGATGATCGTGTGGGGCACGCTCGCCAGCCAGTTCCCCGATCGCCGCGCCACGACCTCTCTCACGTGGACATCGTGGGGCCTGAACGCGCTCGGCATCGCGCTCGCACTGTATGTGTTCATGGCCGATTCGCTCCGCACGGTCCATCAGGGGTTCGACGTGACGAGACATGTGCTGCCGAGCACATTCAACTGGGCCGTATTCTGCCTGGCGCTCACGCTCATGGCGGCGCCGGTCGCGCAGATTGGTTGGCGGCTGCGAAGATACTCCGTGGCTGACCGATGAGTCCCGAGAGGGGACCGGATTCGAGACCTGACCCTAATGCAGCTGCGGCTGCGGGGCACTCCGAATCAGACGCACTTCCCGGATCCTCGTGGTCCGGACCGTGTTGCCGAACTCGAGGAACATCCCCGGCGCCGCAATCATTCGCGTGAGCAACGCCGCCCCGCCCCAGGTGCAGCCGGCGACCCGCAGGCCGGCGCCCGACTGATGCTCGCGCGCGAACCAGCCGCCGGCCGCATCATACGTACCGTCACCATTCGCCAGCAACGAGTACACCGAGTTCCTCGTCCGGACGATGACCCAATCACCGGGCCGCACGTCGTCAGCCCACACCCCATCGATGTCGGCCGAGCGGGCCGTCAACCGGTCGAGCGTGACTACACGTTGCTCGAACCGCGGAATCAGGCCCGTGGTGCGGCGCGATACATTCATCTCAGCGTTTCACGTCAGAATGTGACGAGCGCCGGAATGATGGGCTCAGGCGCTGGTGCCCGATCGTGAAAAAAGTGTGCAGTCAAGAGCCGTCCCCGGCCGATTATACCGGGATGGCGCGCCGACTGATCCTGATCGCCGTCGCGCTCGTTGTCGGCGCGTGCCGAGGGATGCCTCCCGCGGCGCCGCCGGCATCACCGGGCGCGTTCGCACAGGCCAGCGACGGCATCAACCGGCTGGATCAGCGGGATAAGCCCCACGTCATCCTGATCTCGTTCGACGGCTTCCGCGCCGATTATCTCGAGCGACTCGATCTGCCGAATTTCCGCCGCGCGATGCAGCGCGGCACCCGGGCGCGCGCCCTGCTACCGGTGTTCCCGTCGCTCACGTTCCCCAACCACTACTCACTGGTCACCGGTCTCCACCCCGATCGTCACGGCATCGTCGCAAACTCGTTCTACGGCCCCATCCGAAACCGGAGCTACGCGTTATCGGACCGTGGGGCGGTCACAGACGGGACGTGGTATCGGGGCGAACCGATCTGGGTCACAGCCGAGAGACAGGGGATGGTGTCCGCCTGTTTTTTCTGGCCCGGTTCCGAAGCGGCGATCGGCGGCGTCCGCCCCACATTCTGGAACGAGTACGACGACGGTGTTTCCAGCCCCGAGCGGATCGACGGCGTGCTGCGATGGCTGCGGCTGCCCGACGAGCGCCGGCCACACATGATCACCCTGTACTTCAGCGACGTGGACTCCGCGTCGCACGACGGCCCGCTGAATACGCCGGAAGTCACGGAGGCGCTCAGAGCGCTCGACCGTATCCTTGGTTCGCTCGTCGAGGGTGTCAACGCGCTGCCGATCCGTGATCGAATTTACCTCGTCCTGACCTCGGACCACGGGATGGTCGAGACGACTGCGTCGCAGACCGTTCCGCTCGACTCGCTCGCGGATATGACCGGCGTGCGGGTCGGCTTCGTCGGACCGGTGACGAGTCTCCACATCGCGGGCGGCGCCGCTCGTGCTTCGGAAGTCAGGGATCAGATCAACTCCCGCCTCCAACACGGACGCGCCTACTTGCGCCACGAGCTGCCGCAGCGTTTCCGCTTCAGCGCCGACCCGCGCGCCGGCGATGTGGTGGTCGTCATGGACGAATCATGGACGCTCTCGGCGTCGAA
>JAIVJE010000437.1 GCA_020200195.1 Acidobacteriota bacterium
CCCAGCAATGCGGCGACGAGCTTGGCGCGAAATCTCGAGAACGGAAGCCCACGGCGCCGCTCCACCGCGAGCTTCACGACGTTGCGCGCCAGCACGAACACCAGCGCCACGAGCATCGTCAGGTCCGCCGCCGACAAGGCGTAGAGCACGACTTCGCTCAGGAAATCCGGGTTCAGCTCGGTCGACCGATCCGCCAGCGTGACCATCGCGACGAGCGCGGCGATCAGGACCAGGATCCCCAACAGGATCAGCCGGGGGTTGTCGCGGAACGGGCGGCGCTCGACCGCGGCAGGCGGCCGGGTCTGAAGCGGCAATCTGGGAGGAGCCGCGTCGCGAACGATCGCCATATCAGGGGATGAAGGTGAACTTGGCGAGACCGACGACGTCCGCGTGTTGCCACGGCCAGACGAACGAGGCGTTGCGGGGCGTCGTGTGCGCGCGGACTCGCAGATAGTACTCGCCGTTGCGCTCGAGGCGATCGCTGCGGAACAGCGGCAGCTTGTCGAAATCGGTCAGCCAGTTGCGCACGACCTCTTCGGACTCAGTCGTCTCCGTTCGATCGATGCGGCCGTCTTCTTTGCGCGTGACGTGATACCGGCGCGTCAGATTGTCGTAGCGGACGCCGGCCGTCACGCTCGCCGCAGCCACCGTGCGGTCGACCCAGAGGGTCGTGCTCCGTTTCAACTCGACCTCATAGACGAACGTGATGGTCAGCCCGGAGTGCACGGCAGTCCGCACGTCCTCGTTGAAGGCGTCCGACAGCCGGAACGTAACGAGCACGTGGCCGTCGCGGGCCAGCGGCGCCACGTGGATCGTCTGCGCGAACGCCGCGTCTGCGGCCAGCAGGAGGAGCAGAACCGCGACGCAGGCGCCCCGACCCTTATTCCTTCGCATTCAGCAGATCCTTCAGTTCGGTCATGAACTCGCCGATGTCGCGAAAGTGCCGGTACACGGACGCGAATCGGACGTACGCTACTTTATCGAGTGTGCGCAGCTCATTCATTACGAATCTGCCGACCTCCTCGGTGCTCATTTCCCGCTCCGGCTTGTCCTGCAGAGCCGATTCCACCCGATCGGCGACCGCCTCGAGCGATGCGACGCTGACGGGCCGCTTTTCACAGGCTTTCAACAGCCCTGCCAGCAGTTTCTGGCGCTCGAACCGCTCCCGGCTGCCGTCCTTCTTCACCACCATATAGGGAATCTCGTCAATTCGTTCGTAACTCGTGAATCGACGCCCGCAGCCCAGGCATTCCCGCCGTCGCCGAATGACCTCGCCTTCCTTGCTTTCGCGCGAGTCCACCACCTTGTCGCCCAGGTGCGCGCAGTAGGGACACTTCATCGAACGCTCCGATTCAGTTCCGACATCTTGGCGGGCGCTGAATCATCAGGTCTTCGAGTGCCCTGCTCCGCGAGCTTCTTCGCGCCCGCCAGCGTGAGTCCCTCCCGTGCCATGAAGACGATCCCAAGCAGGGTCACGGGCACGAAGGAGATGGCGTGCAGGACGATCGCCGCCCCGACGGCTCGATCGTCCGGCGCCGCATAAAACGTCTGGACCGCGAACTGGTATGCGGCGTGAAACCCGCCGATCGCGCCAGGCGTCGGGACCGCGACGCCAACGACCAGCAGCGTCATCACGAGGAACGATCCCGGAAACGGCAACGTAATATGAAATGCCCGCGACGTCGCCCAGACCCCCGCGGCGATGCACAGCCATAACGGCAGCGACAGCGCCAGCGACACCAGGAGCCGGCGCGGTTGTCGCATCACCGCCAGGCCCTCGGCGAATGTTTCCACGAAGCGCGCGATGGCGCGCGCGAGGGCGCCCGGCAGCACCCGCTCGACACGCAGCGCGACGCGACCCACGCGCTCGGGATGCCCCGCTAGCGCGAAGAAGAGGCCGAGCCCGGCTGCCGCAACTGCCGCCGCGAACGCACCTCCCAGCTTGACGCGCGCGAATTGCGTGGGATTGGCCGCGACCGTTGCCGGCTCGATCGTCAGGACGAACACCGCGAACAGCGCCAGCACGGTCACGAGGTCGAGCAGACGCTCCAGGATCACGGTGGCGAACGTGGCCGTAGCCGGAAGCCCTTCCCGGCGCGCCAGCAGGTATGGCCGGATGACTTCGCCTGCACGCGCCGGCAGGAGAAAGCTCGCGGCGAAACCGATGACCGTCATCCGGAAGGCGATGCCGAACCGCGTCATGCCGATCGGAGCCAGCAGGTACTGCCAGCGGAGCGCCCGCAGCAGATATGTCAGGCCTCAGCAAAAAGATGAGAATCGTGCGAGCTCGTGACGGCATGCGTCGGATCGTCGGGATGTAGAATCCGGGGTGTACCGGGCAGGGAGCCGCCGGCCGCGGCCGGCTGTCGCCGGACCCCGGCGGCCAGACTCCCGGCGGACTCTACTACAACGAACGCTCCAAATCTATGGGAAAACGTGAGTTACTGCTGATCGTCGCCTTCGTGATCGCGGGTGTGGTCGTGTACCAGGCGACCGCCCCGCCGCCCACCCCCGGTCAGCAGAAGTTCTCATTCTCTCGAATCCTCGACGGGATCAAGCGGGAAGTGCGCGGACACCGCGCGCGTGCGGAAGTCACCAGTACGACGAGCTACCCGGCTGAGTCGGGGGTCACCGAGGTTCGCATAGCCGGCGGATTCGGCGAGCTCATCGTTACTGGTGAAGCCCGAAAGGATCTGGAAGCGGCGTTCCGCGTCAGCTCGAACGGGTTCGACGAAGCCGAGGCGCGCAAACTCGCCACGGAGTCGCAGCTCAAGGTCGAAACGGCCGGCAGCATGATCAACGTACGCGCGAACTACCCCGAAGCCGGAACGCAGCGCGGCTATCTAACTCTGAAGGTGCCGGCAGGTCTGCGCGTGCGAGTCGAGCCCGGCACCACCCGGCTGACCATCACCGACGTTGCCGGCGCCGAACTCATCGGGGCGCGCGGCGAGACCACGATCAAACGCATCGCCGGACGCGTGGCGGCTACTCAACGCGGTGGACGGATTGCCATCGAGGACGCCGGCTCGCTCAAGCTCACCGGGCGTGGCAGCGATGCCGTCGTGACGCGAGTCACGGGGGAGTCGACGTTCGAGCTGCAGGCCGGCGAGCTCACTGGCCGGGAGCTTCGCGGACAGATCACCGTCGACGGGCGGAGCGCTGAAGTCACGCTGCAGGACATGAAGGAAACGGCCGGCCCCGTACGCATGAACGTCGAAGGCGGACGTGTTTCGCTGACCGGACTGAAAGCGGACGCCCGCATCGATGCCCGCAATACTGAAGTCGAAGTCAGCATGACGGATGCCGCGCCGTTGGCGATTTACAACGAAGGCGACGAGCGGATCGAGCTGACGCCGCCGGCGGGCGGATACCAGCTCGATGCGGTCGCCACAGACGGCCGGCTCACGCTCCCCGACGGATTGTTGCAGGTCACGGACAGCGGCACCGAACGGCGCGCCGCCGGCGCCGTCAAGGGCGGCGGTCCGACGATCACGCTGCGCTCCACGCACGGAAGTATCACCGTTACGGCACGCCCCTGATTTGACTCGCCTCGCGCCCGACGCTAAGCTTCGGTGCTTCGAGAGGCCACCCGTGTTCTCAACTGCTCCTCTGCTCACGACTGCGCTCGAAGGTCTGACGTTGCATCGCCGCGGCAAGGTGCGCGATGTCTACGAGGTCGGAGACGATCTTCTGATCGTCGCGACGGACCGCATTTCCGCCTTCGATTACGTGCTCGGCTCGGGCATCCCCGACAAGGGGAAGGTGCTGACGCAACTCTCTGCCTTCTGGTTCGATCGGATGGGTGATCTCGTACCACACCATCTCATCACCGGTGACCCGAATCAGTATCCCGAGTCGGCCCGCGTCTATGCCGAGGTGCTTCAGGGGCGATCGATGCTGGTGCGGCGCACCGATCCAGTGCCAATCGAATGTGTCGCGCGCGGGTATCTCTCGGGATCGGGCTGGAAGGAATACCAGCAGACCGGCAATGTGTGCGGGCTACGGCTGCCACGTGGTCTGCGTGAATCGGATCGTCTGCCGGAGCCGATCTTCACGCCGGCGACGAAAGCGGAGAGTGGCCACGACGTCAACATCAGTGAGTCGGAAGCGGCCGATCTCGTGGGGCCGGACCTCGTGGCGCGACTCAAGACACTGACGCTCGAAATCTACCGGCGCGGCGCCACCCATGCCGAGTCGAAGGGCATCATCGTCGCCGACACCAAGTTCGAGTTCGGGCTGGTCGGTGCACGCACCCCCGCGGTGGATGTGGTCCTGATAGACGAGGTTCTCACGCCGGATTCATCTCGATTCTGGCCCCGCGCGGCTTACGAGCCGGGCCATGGACAGCCGAGCTTCGATAAGCAGTTCGTGCGCGACTATCTGGAAGACATCCGCTGGAACAAACAGCCGCCGGTGCCCTCGCTGCCGGACGAAGTCGTCCAGCGTACCCGCGAGAAGTACGTCGAAGCTTTCCGGCTGCTCACAGGTCGCGAGCTCGAGTAGCGCAGTGCGCGATCAACTCGAGAGGCTGATCCAGGAGATGCTCGACCGCGGCGTCCATTACGAGGACGCCCGGCGTGAGTTCGAAAGGATCTTCATCACGCGCGCGCTGCAGCGCTCGAAGGGCAGCGTCCACGACGCAGCTGAGCTGCTGGGTCTGCACCGGAACACCGTGGCACGCAAGATGGCCGAGTATCGGATCAGGCGAGCATGAGTGGTGCACGTGTGCCACTCCCGATCTAGCAGTCTCCCCCTTCGACTGCTTGACACCACCGGCCCCCCTCCCATAGACTTAGCAGTCGGCTGGGGTGATTGCTAACGCTCAGTGCCCAATACGGCCGATCTGGCTTCATTTACGCCGATTTTTGGTTCAGCCACCCGTAACAACGTTGTCTATTTTCTGGGAGTGAAGACCGTATGGCAGCTACACAAACCGCAGTGAAAATCCGCCCTCTGCACGACCGCGTCATCGTCCAGCGCCTCGACGAAGGGGAGCAGAAGGTCGGCGGGATCATCATCCCGGACACCGCCAAGGAAAAGCCGCAGCAGGGCAAAGTGATTGCCGTCGGCAAGGGGAAGGTCGAGAAGGACGGCAAGGTGACCCCGCTCGACGTCAAGGAAGGCGACACGATCCTGTTCGGCAAGTACTCCGGCCAGGAGATCAAGATGGACGGTGAGGAATACCTGATCATGCGCGAAGAGGAAATCCTCGGCGTCGTCGCCAAGTAGGTTTACCGGTAGAGTTCGGCTTCAGCCGGACATCAAAGACGGAGCTCAAGACATGGCAAAACAGATTATCTACGGCGAGGAGTCGCGGCAGGCCATCCTGCGCGGCGTGAACCAGCTCGCCAATGCAGTGAAAGTGACACTCGGCCCCAAGGGCCGCAACGTCGTGCTCGACAAGAAATTCGGATCTCCCACCATCACCAAGGACGGCGTCACCGTCGCGAAGGAAATCGACCTGAAGGATCCGCTCGAGAACATGGGCGCCCAGATGGTGCGCGAGGTCGCGAGCAAGACGTCGGACATCGCAGGTGACGGCACCACTACAGCCACCGTGCTTGCGCAGGCCATCTTCCGCGAAGGCGCGAAGAACGTCGTCGCCGGCGCGAACCCCATGGAGCTGAAGCGCGGTATCGAGAAGGCGGTTGAGGCGGTCATCGAATCGCTGAAGCAGCAGTCGAAGCCGGTCGCCGGCAACATGATCGACCAGGTGGGCACGATCTCGTCGAACAGCGACGAGACGATCGGCAAGATCATCGCGGAAGCGATGGAGAAAGTCGGCAAGGACGGCGTGATCACCGTCGAGGAAGCCAAGACGCTCGAGACCTCGCTCGAGGTCGTCGAAGGCATGCAGTTCGACCGTGGCTACCTCTCGCCGTACTTCGTGACCGACCCCGAGCGCATGGAAGTCGTGCTCGAGAACCCCGTCATCCTGATCCATGAAAAGAAGATCAGCTCGATGAAGGATCTCCTGCCGTTGCTCGAGCAGGTGGCGCGCGCGGGTCGTCCGCTCGTGATCATCGCCGAGGACGTGGATGGCGAGGCGCTCGCGACGCTGGTGGTCAACAAGC